>JBJEDW010000087.1:0-5262 GCA_051872415.1 Bacilli bacterium | reverse complement strand
AATTTGTAAAAAGAGAAATAAGAAGAGGAAATAAGTATGATGCTATTGTAATGGATCCGCCTTCTTATGGAAGAGGATCTAAAAACGAAGTTTGGGATATAGAAAAAGATCTATTTCCATTAATAGAACTTTGTATGGAAATATTAGTAGAAGAACCACTATTTTTTATAATAAACTCTTATACAGCAGGACTATCTCCAGTTGTGCTTGAAAATATATTAAATATGAAATTTAAAAATAAAAAAGGTAAAATTTCTAGTGGAGAACTTGGAATAAAAGCAAGAAATGGACTTGTTTTACCTGCGGGAGTATATGGAAGATATGAAAAATAATTTAGAAGTACTATATGAAGATAATCATGTTATTGTGGTAGTAAAACCTCAAAATATATTATCACAGAGTGATAATACAAAAGATTTAGATATGCTTAGCATAGTAAAAAGTTATATAAAAGAAAAATATAAAAAAGAAGGTAATGTTTATTTAGGATTAGTCCATAGATTAGATCGTCCAACTGGAGGAATTATGGTGTTTGCTAGGACTAGTAAATCTGCTTCAAGACTTAGTAAACAAATAAAGGAAAATGTTTTAAAAAAGACTTATTTAGCAGTAATACCTAATTTTAATTTAAAAAAAGGAACATTTATTGATTACTTAGAAAAAGATGAAAATAATAATTCAGTAATTTCTACTAAAAAAAAAGGAAAATATTCAGAACTTAATTATGAAATGATATCTATAAAAGATAATAAAGCTTTAGTTAAAATAAATTTAATAACAGGAAGACATCATCAAATAAGAGTACAATTTGCATCACGTGGTTTTCCTCTTTATGGAGATCAAAGATATGGAAAAATGGATAAAAAACAACTTGCACTTTTTGCTTATAAATTAGAATTTATTCATCCAGTAAAAAAAGAAAAAATGGTTTTTAAGAAAGAACCTAATTATGGAGTATTTTTAGAGTTTAAGGAGTGTTTCAAATGAAAAAAGAAGTAAAAAAGAATAATTCAAAAATAATTTTCGAAATAATTTTAATACCACTTTGTTTTTTATATTTATTTTATACAATATTAAATAATCATCCAAAAGCAAGTTTTGTAGTTTGTTCTTTAATAGTAATAATTACTTGTTTAGAATTTGCTATTAAGTATTTAAAAGAAGTTTATGTTTATGAGAATAAATATAATCTATTAAAATTGATATTTGGTATTTTTAGTATTATTTTAATAATTATTTCTGGGTTAAATCTTGTTTACAGTATTAAGTTTTTATTTATTTTATTTATTGTTATGACATTTATATTACTTATATTTTTACTTGGGTTTGCAATTAAAAATATAATTGATATTAATAAAAATAAAGGTGTTTTATATAAAAAAGCATTTTCTGCTTTTTTGAGTTTAATTGCTTTTATGACAATATTTATTACTTTATTAATAAAATTAATATAATTTTACATGTTATAAAAAAATTTATATATATCTTGCTTGAAATAGTTTTAAAAATATTATATACTTGTTTTATATATAATAAAGTGGTGAGAATATGGATAAGAAAACCAAAATTGATAAAGAAGATAAAAGAAGAATTAAGTTGACAATTATTGGTATAATAGGACTTATTTTACTAGTAATTGGCGCTTCTTTTGCTGCTTTTAGTGCAGATTTAGCGGGTACTAAACGTCAATCTATTAATACAGGATGTTTAAAAGTAGATATGGTAGATGAAGGTTCTCTTAGTATTTCAAATGCAATTCCAGAAACAGATGAAAGTGGACTTTCTGGGGATCCTTATGTATATACTATTACTAATAGTTGTACAACTGATGCTTTTTATACTACTACTATTAATGTTATGAATGGTTCTAATGTAGATAATGTTTCTAAAGTTAAAGTGTCTTTAGATGGAGATTCTTATTTGGCTCCTGTTATAGAAAGTGATTTACCAACTGGAGAGCTTTTAGATACCGAAACAACTGGAGTTTTATCAACTTATAAACTTGATGAAGGATATTTAAAAGTGGGAGAATCTAAAACTTTTGAGCTTAGGACATGGATTGATTATGATGTTGAAGATATTACTGGAGGACTTGAAAATAAAATAATTATAAATTCAGAAGCAAGAGGAAAAAATGCTATAATATATAAAACAAATACTTCTGGATATTATGCTTTAAGTAAAAGTTCTTTAATTACTAATGCAGATTACAAACAAATAGCGCCATCTGCTAACCAATTAAGTGGTATTATTAAAGTAGAAGATAATAGTAATATAAAATATTATTTTAGAGGAAATCCTAAGAATTATTTAACATTTGCAGGTAAAAATTTTAGAGTTTTAAGTACTAATGAAGATGGAAGTATAAATATAGCACTTGCATCAACAACAGGAAATAGTACTTATAGTAATATAGAAACAAGTTTAACAAGTTTTTATAATACTATAAATTCTGAAGAAACTTATATAAAAACAGATAGTACTTTTTGTAAAGAAAGTGCAAGCAGTGGAAATTATTTAGCTGATTTAAGATATAATAATTATAATCCATCTATAAAATGTCAAGGAGATAGTTTTACAAAAGTTGGACTTTTAACAGTAGATGACTTAATGTTTGCTGGGGCTAAAAAAGATACTGCAAATACAAGCTTTTACTTAAAAGACAGTGCAAGTTACTTTACAGGTAGTAGTAAAAGTTCTACAGCAAACTTTAGTTATTCAACAAGTAATTCAATAACAAGTACAACAAATACAACAAGTATTGGAGTAAAACCTGTAATAACATTAAAATCAAATGTAATGCTTCAAGGAGAGGGAACAGAAACAAGTCCTTTCTATGTAAATGGACTATATGAACAAGCTAAAAATAACTACAAAGATACAGTAAAACCAGTAATAGATATTGCTAGAGTAGATGAAAAATGGTCTAAAACAAATAAAAATATAGAAATAAGAGCACACGATGATTCAACAGGAAGCGGAATCGCAGGATATCTAATCTCAACAAGTAGTACAACTCCAAGTGCAACAAGTACAAGCTGGGAAGCATCATCACAAGGAAAATATGAATCAGTACAAGCTTATGCAAATGGAACTTATTATGTATTTGCAAAAGATAAGGCAGGTAACATAAGTGAATCCAAAAAAGTAGTAATAGAAAAAGTTGATAAAACAGCACCAACTTGTACAATAAGAATAAATCCAAATGGAGAGATGAGTACATATAAAACTTTATCAATTATAAGTGATGATAAAAACATTGATTTAGATGGTTACTCTTGGGAGCATACAACCTCTACAGAGGATGTAATAAAAATAAATGCAAATGGTTCTTATACAGGATATCTAACAGACCTAGCAGGTAACAAGGGAAGTTGTACAGGAGTAGTTACAACAATTAAAAACCCAACGATAACAATGTTAACTTCGAAAGTAGGAGAAAGTGGACTTGAAGAAGTAACACATACTGCAGACAGTACTCTTCAAATCGGAGCAACAGAAAATATAACAGAATATAGATTCCGTGGAGGAAATGATGTAGTAACAAATAATTATGTATACTTTAATTGTAGTGATATAAATAATCAAACTGCAGATACATGTGAACTATATAGAATAATTGGGATATTTCCGGTAGATGATGGAACAGGCAAGATAGAAAACAGAATAAAACTAATAAAAGCAGAAAATTATGGTAACAATGCATGGAATAGTAATGGAACAAATAACTGGGCAGAACCTGCAACACTTAATACAACATTTAATACAACATATTGGAATGCAATAAATGAAAAATATCAAGCACTAGTAGGAGATGCAAAATATTATCTTGGAGGATACACAACCGCTGATATAAATACAAGTGTAATGTATGGATATGAAAGAAAAATAGATGAAAGTGATGGTGGAAACTATTACTATGATACTAATCCAACAAACTGGACAGGAAAAATAGCTCTTATGTATGCAAGTGATTATGGATACGGTGCTAATAGTGCCTGTAGTGAAAGTACAACATTACTTAATTATGAAACAAATTCTTGTCCTGATAATAACTGGTTATATTTAGGAGTTTATGAGTGGCTACTGCCGCAGCGTTCGGACTATTCCAACCACGCGTTCAGTGTCTATTCGTATGGCTATGTCAGCAACGGCGACGTCGACAACGGCAACGATGCGGTGCGCCCAGTCCTTTATCTAACATCTGATGCGCAGTTTAATGATAAAGGAAATGGTTCAAGCAGTAATCCATATCAATTAATGGAGTGATAAGGTGCCATGCAGGGTAAAATCCTGCGGGCACCACCCAATTTTTGTTAATAATTAATTAGGTATTAGATAGATGAATCTATTTGATATAAGGTATGTTCATAGCAAAAAACTGCCGCAGAATTCGGACAATTCCAACAACGCGTTCAATGTCAATTCGAACGGCTATGTCAACAACAACAACGTCGACAACAACAACAATGCGGTGCGCCCAGCCCTTTAAAAATGTGTGGTATTATAATTATGGTTATAATATGTGAATTGTAAAGGACAGAATATATCTTTGAGTTATGCTCTAAATTAAATATATGTATGGTCTCGTGATACGTCACAACCTATAAAGCATATAAGAAAATATAGAGTGCCAAAAGGCACTCTAAAAATTTAAGTGAGGTATAAGAGTGAATAATAAGAAAGTAATACTTAGACAAGTAGGTAAGTTTGTTAATGTTTTTGATGAAGATGCTGTTATTATTAGTTATTTATTAAATTATAAATTAGTAAATGACAAAGTAGGTTTTCCTATGAATGCACTCAATAAAGTCATAAATACTCTAGAGGAAAAGAAAATATCTTATGAATTAAAAGGTGAAGAAAAAATAGCAAAAGATTTTAAAAAAGCTAAGATGAGTATTGCTTCTTTTCTTGGACACATTAAATATGCAGATAGTTATCATTTTAGAGAAAAATGTTTTGAAAAGATTAAGTTTTATACTGAAGAAAAATTTTGTTTAAATAATGGGAGTTTTATAGGAAATCAGTAAAAAAATAAAAAACTATGAAACATAAAATTTAAGTAAGTCTTTTAAGATGAAATTATAATTTTGTATAAAGCCAATATTTATGTTTCATCTTTTTGTTTTATCTTAAATGTTATAATTGCTCATTTTACTTTTGTTCTGCTTTAGTTTATAGTGATAAAAGCAAAGGAGAAGTACCATGGAAATACCAATGTTAAATAGAAAAATTAATAGAAATGATTCTTATAAATTA
>JBJEDW010000086.1:0-5643 GCA_051872415.1 Bacilli bacterium | reverse complement strand
AAAGAAAAAGGACTGAAGAAAAATTAATCATTTAATTTTTCAACAGCCCCTTTTTAAATTAAAGCACCTTTTTCACATCTATTTCCCCAGGCATCTATTATTTTTTTATCTTTTTTAATAGCAATTATTTCACAGTGATTAGGACATTTCCTACATTCGTATCCTTTTGTTTCAAAATTCAAATCTAAGACATCAAAATCAAATACTTCTTCTTTTTCTTTTTTAGAAAGTATTGCTACTCCGAGAGCACCCATTAAATGACCATTTTCATCAGTAATTATTTTTTCATTAGTTATTTTTTCAAATGCTTTAACAACTCCAATATTTTTACTTACTCCACCTTGAAATACAATTGGAGGAATTATTTTTTTTCCTTTAGCAACATTATTTAAATAATTATTTACGACACTTTCACAAAGTCCTGCGATTATATCTTCTTTTTTATGTCCAATTTGAGTTTTATGAACGAGATCTGACTCTGCAAAAACAGTACATCTAGCAGCTATTTTAGTGGGATTTTTTGAATTTATAGCAATTTTTCCAAAGTCCTCAACATCTACTTCAAGTCTTTTTGCTTGACTGGATAAAAAAGCTCCAGTTCCTGCGGCACATATTGTATTCATGGCATAATCTGTTACAACTCCATTATTTAACAAAATTATTTTTGAGTCTTGTCCTCCAATTTCAAAAATTGTTCTTACGTCTTTATGTATGGAAGATGTTCCAATAGCATGCGCAGTTATTTCATTTTTTATAATATTTGCGCCAGTCATAATTCCAATAAGTCTCCTTGCACTTCCAGTGGTCCCCACGCCCACGACTATATATTCTTTAGGAAGACTCTTTTTTAAATTTTTAAGTAATATTTTAACAGCATTTATTGGATCACCTTTAGTCCATAAATAATCTTTAGCTAAAATATTATTATCTTTATCTATTATTACACCTTTAGTAGAAATTGATCCTATATCAATTCCTAAATAAGCTTTATTATTTTTCATTATTCTTTTCCTTTCGCATGAGAAGCATATCAACAAAAGCTTCAACTCTAGTTTTCATTCCAGTATTTGCCTCTTGTGTATCAAAACTTAAAAACATAATTGGAATATCTTTTTCATTTGAAATTTTACTTAAAATAGGCATAACTCCAACTTCTGGAGTACATCCAAAAGGTTTAGTATGAATTATCCCATCATACTTCTTTTTCTTTAGTTTTAATGCTCTATAAACATTATCTGTTGCATCTGCCCCAATCTTATATTTTAAATAATCTCTTGATTTATATCTTACTATTTTACTAAGTATTTTTTTATATATTAATAGATAAGAAACATCAGTAAATCTTTTGATACTTATATCAAAGTTCTTTAATTCATCTTCTAAATTATAAGTAGCAAATGGTTCCATCGCGGTATATAACTCTCCAATAATACCTATTTTTAATTTAGGTTTTTTAGACTTAACTCTTTTATATTTTCTTAAATATTTATGTTTAATCCTTAATATTTTTAATATATTTTTTTCTTCTTTTAATTCATTTATAAAACGATATTTAAGTTTTTTTAAATCTCCTTTATTTAACTCAACTTTTTTTCTCCTGTAATGTTCAGTTCTATCAAAAAGAATTATTTTAAAGAATATTACTAGTAGTTCTTTTAATAATTTTTTTCTTGTAAGCTCTGGATTTAAGTTTTTAAACATTTTGTATACATAATTAAAACTTGTTTTTCCTTTCTTTATAAATTGATAAAAACTAAATTCATAACCTAAATCTTTTAAAATAGTCTCTTGTAGTTCAGCATAGTTTCCATATCTACATCCACCCCCAAACTGAAATAAAATATTTGCACCATCTTCTAAAGCTTCAATGTAATTACCTAAATTATATTTAAAAGGAAGGCATACGTAATCTGGTGAATATTTACTTCCAATTTCTACTGTTTTCTTAGTAATCGGGGGTGCTACTTGAACATTTAAATTTGTAATATTTTTTATAAAAGGTTTTACAAAATAAGAATAGTCTCCAATATGAGGAAAAGATATTATTTTATCATTCATAAGCATTCTCCTTAGTTATTATGTCCACAAAACTTTCAAGTCTTGTTAAAAGCCCTGTATCACTATTTGCTTCATCAATAATTAAATTAATAATTGGTTTATCTTTAATTTTTCTAAGTATAAGTTCATTTATTAAAGAGTCAGGACCACAAGGAAAAGAAGTAACAAGAATTATTCCATCAACATTATCTTTATATTTTGCTACTGCTCCGATTAATTCTTTATTAAAAGTAAAATAAACATCACTTGAAATATCTTTTATATCTTTTTCTATATCTTTATCATCATAAACATCAGCATACACCACATCAATATTATTTTTTTCTAAAAAATTAATAATTGGTTTTCCAACTAACTCATCATAAATATTATAAGGATGTCCCACTAGAAGAATCTTTTTATTTTTATTCATCAAAATATTAGTCTGTTTTAAAAGTAGATTATTCTTAACTTTTTTTTCTTTCTCTTTTGCGTGTTTATAAGCAGTTACAGTTTTGTTATAAGAAAACCCTAAAAATAGTCCTAGTTCAATAAAAGAACTTTTTTCTGTTTTTGTAGAGGTCTCATCTATATTTATATCTAAAATATTTAGATCAAATAAATTATTTACAAGATCATATAATAAATAAAAATTAGTACATACTTTTTCATTATTTTTAACACTTTCTATTCTTGGAATAAATATATAATCACATTTATCTTTTAGATTATTTATATGCCCGAGAAATAGTTTTAAACTAGTACATGCTTCATCTGGCGCGAGTTTTTTTCCTTCTTCTAAAGTTTTTTTAGTGGAGGGATCAGAAATAATATAATCTATATCAAGTTCTTTAAAAAAAGTTCTTATCAAAGTTTGATATCTATAATAAAATAAAGATCTAGGAATTCCAATAACCATATATAATCATCTCCTAGAAAAGAGTATTCAAGTTTTTTTGAAAAAAACACAAAAAATATTCTACAAATTTAGTTATTTTATGATATTTAATAAATTATTTTGCAATAATAAAAAAATAAGATATAATATATAAGTAAGAGGAGCCAGAAATGAACCAGTTTTTAAAAGCCTTAAAAAAACAAGAATATTTTGAAAATTTCATAACTCGAAGCATAAAAAACTCCAATGCTATCGAAGGAAATACTTTGTCTTATGCTCAAATATATTCAATAGTTTTTAATGATGAATCATTACCACTTCAAAATGTAAATCCAAGAGAGCTATACGAGACAATAAATTTAAAATATGCTTTAAATTGTTCTTTAGAGAACATAAATAAGTTTGATAAAGAACTAATTATTTCTATAGGAAATTTAATAAATAAAAATATTAAAGATACGTCCGGATTTAGAAAAATACAAAACTATATTAGGGGTGCTGATTTTGTGCCTGTAAAACCTGAATATGTATCAAATAGAATAGATGAAATAATTTATGAATATAATAATAGTAATTTAGAAAAAATAGAAAAAATAGCTAAGTTTCACATTGATTTTGAACATATTCATCCATTTGAAGATGGAAATGGGAGGACTGGAAGGGTGCTTTTAAATCATCAGTTAATTATGAATGAAGAGCTTCCAGTAGTTATACCCGAAGAAAAGCGTATAGAATACTTTAATTTTTTAGCAAATTATGACATTTATGGTTTATCAAGTATGATAAAGGAACTTCAAGTAAAAGAGAGGGAAAAAATAAATGATTATAATGTTTTAGAGGAATAATAAAAAAATTGCCTGAAATAGACAATTTTTTGTTTTTGATTAAGACTAAATCTTATAGAAAACAAATAACTAATAGTCCTACAATTAAACAATATATTACAAAATAAATAAGTTTACCTTCTTTTACAACGTTTTTGAACCATTTTGTAGCAAAATAAGTAACTATTCCTGCGATTATAGTAGCAAGTAAATAATAAATTATTGTTAAAGTAGATAAACTACTTGTTAAAAGATCTTTAAATCCAAGTAGAGTAGTAGCAATACTTATTGGAATATATAAAAGAAATGAAAAGTCAAAAGCAGTTTCTCTTTTTAAATCTCTAGTCATACCTCCAACAATTGTTGCACCACTTCTTGATATTCCTGGTATTAATGCTGCAACTTGAAAAAGTCCTACTACTAAAGCATCTTTAAAAGTTAAATCATTATTACCTTTTTTACCCTTAATATTTCTTATTAAAAATAAGAATCCTGCGGTTATTAAAAGAGTTATTCCAACAAATTTTATATTACTATCTAAAGCCTCAAAAAGATCAAGTTTTGTAACTACAAGTCCCATTATCCCAGCGGGAATAGTAGCAATAATTAAATAAATACAATATTTATAATCATTATAAGTTTTTTTATCTTTAGTTTTTAAATAAGAAAAGAAGTTTATAAATAAATCCTTTATTCTTTTTCTATAAAGATAAATAATTGCTATTAAACTACCAAAGTTAGTAAGAATAGCAAGTAGTTCTATATCAATATTAGTATTTAGTAAATTATTCAAAATCATAACATGACCTGAAGAAGAAACAGGAATTGGTTCAGTAAACCCTTGTATTATTCCAAGTATAATGTATTCTATTATTTCTATCATTTTATCACCCAATTAATTATATACTATTTTTGTCTATTTTTAAACAGATTAAAATAAAAAATATTGTATATACTATTTTTGAGGGATGATTATGACTTATATATATGATATTTTACTTAATTTAAATAAAGATTTGATTGAATTCTTTGAATGGGAAGATAGTGATAACATAAAATATGTTAAAAAAATAGCAGTCTTTAAAACTTCTTCTAAAATAATAAAAGACATTATTTTTAATGAAGTTATATTTGATAGTAACTTTACAAAAATAATTCCAAAGTATGAAATGAATGGAATGAAATCTGCAGGAAGTTTATGTCTTTTGACAGATGGATTAATGGTAATAGGACTTTTAATAAAAGAAAGTAAACCTATTTTAATATCTAGACTTCTTTTAGATGAAGAGTTTGAGGTTTTAGAATTAGCAGATAGTCTTGAAAATACAAATATCAATTATAAAATAGTAAATTCTAAACCAAAAGAAAGGAATTCTTTAACAAGAAAAGAAAAGGAAATAAAAGAAAAGTTAAGTTTAGAAATTGATAAGTTATATGAAATGAATAATGGTGAAAAACTTATATACTTATATTATGAATTTACAAACTTAGAATGTAGTAATACCGATTATATATATAAATACTTGAAAGATAGTTTAAAAAATTTTAGTGATAAACATAGAAAGCTTTATGATATTTTACTTTTATCTAATACAAAACTTAAATAGAATAAAAATATATTTTATAACTTGAGAAAGCTCCTTAAATTGTTTTTTGTAAATAGTTGGAGTTTTTTTATATAAAAATAATAAGTAATTTTTTAGAAAAGCAAGTAAATTTATTTTCAAAATAAAAAATATTTGGTAAAATAAATGGAAAATCGGAAATTATTTATTTTTGAATAATTTGAGAGGAGTTTTTTTATGATACTTAGAGCATTTTGTGAAACGAGTAATGTTCTTCAGATATTTTATTTTATAAATATGATAGTAAAGATACTTTGTT
>JBJEDW010000085.1:0-5776 GCA_051872415.1 Bacilli bacterium | reverse complement strand
CTTTGAGACATTTTCGCAAGTTAACACTTAAGACATTATCACAAATTAATCATACTTTTTCTCTGGTTTAATAGTGAATTTTTGACAATAAGGGCTTTTTGTGTTAAAATTTTGTGCATATTAATTTTACATATTGTGGGGGATTTAAAATGATAGTGGAAAGTAAATTAAGTATTTCGACAGGGATGTTTTATTTTATGGATTTTGAAAGATCATTAAGAATAATAAAGGCCTCTGGAATAAAAAATATTGAGATAGCAGGATATTGGAAAGATGGAGATTGGGAAGTTGGGCAACATCTTCGCAATTATCAATTAAATGATATTGTTAAGCTAGCAAATAAATATAATCTAAATATTATATCATTTCATGATTTAAGTGGGGCAATTTATTCAATAAATGATGATGTTATAACAAAAATTGGAAAACAAGTTTTGCACAATAATGAAATTAAAAATATAGTAACACATATACCATATTGTTTAGAGAACGATTCTAACAAGAATAAATATAAAAAGATGATTTGTGATAAATATAAAAAAATGACAAAAAATAAGAATGTTTTAATAGAAAATACTTCAAAAATTAAAAATTATACTCCAATATTAGAAAATAATCATGAAATAAAACAGTTTTGTGAAATTGTTAATGCTTTTTTTAATTTAGATATATCACATCTATATGAAAATAATGAAAATATATTAGAGTTTATTAATCAGTTTAAAAAATTAATAAAATCAGTTCATATCTCTGGTTATGACATAATTAAGGGAAAAGTGGTTTTCGATGATGATCAGTGTAATACTCTAGATATTTTAAATTATTTGGATTTTGAAGAATTAACCTCTATTACAATTGAATCAAAATTTGACAAGAAAAATGCCTCTGATAAATATTATATAGAAATATGTAAAAATTTAAAAAATAGTATTATTAATCATTTTGAAAATAACAATATAAAAAATAGTTATTTATATAATTAAAAAAGGTGATCAAATGAATGAAATTATATCAAAATTAGAAAAGAAAATATCTACTCATCTTAAAATTAACAATATATATCTTTGTGGTTCTGGAACCGAATCTTTTTTTCATATATTAGATAATATAGATCTTGATGAAAAAGATGAGATTTTGTTGCCTAATTTTTTATGTGAAATTTTGATGGTCCCAATTTTAAGCAAAAATATCAAATATAGATTGGTTGATAATAAAGAAAATTCTTTATTACCTTCTTTATTTGAATATAAGAATTCATATACTAAAAACACAAAGATTGTTCTAATTTCATATTTATGGGGCTATGTTCACGAAGATATTGATGAAATAGTAGAATGGGCAAAAAAAGAAAATTTAATTATTATAGAAGATATATCATCTGCTTATAATCTAATGTATAAGAATAAAAAACTTGGAACATTAGGGGATTATTGTTTCGGAAGCTTTGGAAAAGGTAAATTTATAGATGTTGGTAAATATGGATTTTTTGGTTCTAATTCTGAAGTTAAGTGTTTTGATATATTGAAAGGCACATCTATAATTAATTATAACAGAATTATTAAGCTTATAAGAAAAGTTGAAAGTGAAAAAATAAGAAAAGTATTAACAATATTGTTTTTGAAAAGGTATAAATTATTTTTAAAGACTAAATACGATTATAATAGTCTTATATTTTTAAATAAAGAGTTAAATAAAATAGAAAAGACCTATTTAAAAAGAAAACGAAATAGTGATAAATTTATTAAAAATTTAAAGCAATGTACTAATATAGACATAATTGTTCCAAATAATAATATACAAGTTGCTAGTAGGATAGCGTGCTTATGTAAAAATAAAGATTTGAAAAATAAATTGAAATCTAAAAAATGTTGGGTTGGATTTGACTATCATATGCCTATAAATAAAATGATAAATAATAATAAATTGAAAAATAGTGAAGAGATTTCTGATAAAATTGTTAATTTACTAACAAATGTCAATAACAATACAATTAATAAAACAATTATGACAATAAAGGAGGATGCTGTTTATGAAAATTGCTAGTTTACAACCTTTTTTCTTGCCGTGGATTGGTGTGTTTAACCAAATTTATGAAACTGATATTTTTGTTATAGCCGATAATCTACAATATGAAAAAAAAGTTGGATAAACAGAAATAGAATTAAAAATGTAAATGGAGGCTTTATTTGGTTAACTGTACCTATAAAAAAAGCACCAACGCATACTAAAATTAATGAAATAGAAATTGATAATAGTGTTAATTGGAGAAAAAAACACTTGAAAAGTATAGAATTCAATTATAAAAGTGCGCCTTATTTTGATGAGTATTTTCCAGATGTAAAAAGAATTTATCAGAAGGAATACAAATATATAATAGAATTAAATATAGAGTTTCTGAAATATTTTATTAATATATTTGAATTAAATGATACAATTATTGAATATGAATCAAACTTTAATTTGTCAAAAGAAAAAAATTCTGCAATAATAGATTTGTGCAAGATTAATAAAGCTAGTATATATTTTTCTGGTCTTGCTGCAAAAAGTTATTTGAATTATGAAATGTTTAAAAAAGAAAAAATAGAAATTCAATTACAGAATTGTTGTGATATAGTATACAGACAAATGGGCAATGATTGGATATCTAAACTATCTGTAATAGATACATTGTTTATGCTAGGAAAAGATGAATGCCAAAAGTTAATTAAAGTGATAAATAAAGGTGATTATGATGGATAACAATAATATTATTATACCAGATTGGTCTTATGTTTTAGACGAAAATAAGGTTGTATCACAATGCTTTAGTAGGGAACTTCATAATGAAACTAGTTGTGTTTCTACATTAGAATATTTATTTGACAATAATAGTTTTAGTCTTCCTAAAAAAGAGGTTAATGGTAAATTGTTTTCTCGCCTTGGTATTAAGTATTCAACAAAAGATTTGAAAAATATTAATTTAAAAGATTATGTTTATTATAACAAAAAATTAGGTAGGGAATTATCAACAATATATTATAAAAACATTAATAAAATAATTACTCCAGAAGAACAACTTCTGAAAATTCTAAATGATAAACTATATGTTAATGATTTTGTAAAAAGAGATTTAATTCATTATTTAAAAGTATTAAAAAAATTTTTTTCAGAAAATTTTGTAAATGAAATTGGGGTAGAAGGTTCATTAGCATTTGAAATTTCAACAAAAAACTCTGATATTGATTTATTAATTAATGGAAAAGATAATTTCTGGAATTTATATGAATGTTGGAGTGATATTATTGATTCAGATAAAAAATTAATAAAGTTAAGTGAATCCGATTGTGCTCAAAAGCAAATGTGTAATAATAGAAAAATTTATATTCCTTATTCTGAAAAAGATATTATATTTCATGAAACCAGAAAAATGTTTTCTTATATTATGACTGATGAAATAATAAGAAAAATAAATATTGTGGGTAAATTATCAGAAAAAGAAAGAGCTTACAAAGAAAGATATAGGGAATACTTCGAAAATTATAGTTTTGTTCCAATAGAAATTTGTACGATCGAAGGGGTAGTGGATAATGATAATTATGGATATTATATTCCATCAATATATGATATTAAAGCTAATAAAATAAAATCAAAGAATAATGTTGATCCAAAGCAAATAAAGTATATTATAGATTATATAGGTAATTATTATATGCATATATTTAATGGCGAAATGTTTCAGTGTTGTGGTATGTTAGAACAAATTTATAAAAATGATATAGCTTTAGATGTTTATAGAATTTCATTAAATCCTTGGGATAATGTATACGATAAAAAAATGTTTTTAAAAACAATTGAAAGAGGTGGAAAATTGCATGAAAGAATTAGATAATATTTTTAGATATGATACAAAAAATAATATAGTTAATTTAAGTTCTTCAATTATGAAACATTTTGGATTAAAGCCATTTCATAAAACTATTGATTATGTAGACAATGTATTAGTTAAAGATAAAGACAATGTAATATTGATGATATATGATGGTTTAGGACTTGATGTAATGAATAAGACATTAGATAAAGATAGTTTTCTTCTTTCGAATTTGCATCATAAAATAAATAGTATATTTCCTCCGACTACTGCATGCTGTACTACATCAATTATGAGTGGAAAATATCCAATAGAGCATGGTTATGTTGGTTGGGATATATATTTCAAAGACATTGATAAAATAGTTACAATTTTTAAAAATCATGAAAAAGATAATGAAAATAATTTGTTTAATTATAATGTAGCAGAGAAGTATTTGCCATATAAAAAAATAGTGGATTTAATAAATGAAGAAACAAACTATGATGCTTATGAACTATTACCTTTTGGAGAAAATAAATATGATAGTTTAAATGATATGTTTGTAAAACTGGAAAAACTTTGTAAGATACCAGGAAAAAAATATATATATTGCTATTATAATGAACCAGATCATACACTACACTATAATAGCTTTAATGATAAAACAATTTCATTAATAGAAGAATTAGATAATAAGACAAAACAATTTGTAAAGAAACTATCTAATTATGACTTAATAATAACCGCGGATCATGGGCATATTGAATGCGAACAAATTGTACTGAGTGATTATCCAGATTTTATAAATTTACTTGAAAGAAATACATCAACTGAAGGAAGAGCATGTAGTTTTTGGGTCAAAAAAGGTAAAGAAAAAGAGTTTACTGATATGTTTAATGAATTATTTAGAAAAGATTTTATTTTGTTATCAAAAAAAGAAGTATTAGAAAATGATTTATTTGGTTATGGAAAATCCCATAAAAATTTTGAATCATCTATTGGAGATTATATGGCAATAGCTATTAAAAATAAATATTTTGAGTATTACTATTACGATGATGACATTAAAACACAACATGGTGGGCTTACCAAAGAGGAGATAGAAATTCCTTTGATAATCGTATCAGATTAAATAATTTATAAAATTAAGTTTAAGCATATAATATAATGGGAATTTATGTAGATTCTAAGATTTCAAAAAAATTATGAATATTATACTTTGAAATATGATTCGTTAACAATAATAAAAATTATTCAACATAAAATAAATTGTTTATTTACATTTTTCTTTTCTTGTGTTATAATATGGAGCCATAAAAAGAGGGGATTTGTATGAATAAAGAAATTATGTTTCGAATTGTCAGGATAGTTTTAGTTATTACGTTTTTATTATTTGCATCTTCTGTCAGAGGTATTGCTAAGGAAAGTTATGCGGATGCTAATAAGATAAAAGAATCACTTAGTGCATCTTTACAAGTTGTAAAACTTTCTGATGGTAATTTAACAAGTGCACCAATTTCAGATGAAGAAGCTATAAAAAATGATGGTTATAAAATAAAAATAACTAATTTGGGTGATGAAGATAAGAATTTTACTATTGCTCTTATTAATAATTTAAGTGAAGAAGATTCTATTTCTTATAGCGATATAAGATATCAAATAAAGAAAGATAATGTAGTAGTTGCTCTTGGTAACTTAGATAATAGTGGTTATTTATATACTGATACACTTAAATCTTCCTGTTATTCTAATTATGAAATAAATTTTTGGATTGATGAAGACGTTCATTCTGGTTTAAGTGGTAAGATGTTTTCTAGTGAAATAGCAATAATATAATTTTAATATGAAAAAAGAGGCTGTTGAAAAATTAAATGATTAATTTTTCTTCAGTCCCTTTTTCTTTTGCTTTACACTTGGAAATATTTCAGATTGTAAACTATCTGGTGT
>JBJEDW010000084.1:0-6408 GCA_051872415.1 Bacilli bacterium | reverse complement strand
AAATGTATAAAAAAAGTTTATTATTTATTGAAAAATTTATTTGTAAATATTATAATATTAAGTGGAGGTAATTATTATGGAATTAAAAGGAAGTAAAACTGAAGCAAATTTAATGACTGCTTTTGCAGGAGAATCTCAAGCTAGAAATAAATATACTTATTATGCTAGCAAAGCTAAAAAAGATGGCTATGAACAAATAGCAGCAATTTTTGAAGAAACTGCTAATAATGAAAAAGAACATGCTAAAATGTGGTTTAAAGAATTACATGGAGGAGAAGTTCCATCTACAATGGAAAACTTAGAAGATGCTGCTAAAGGTGAAAACTATGAATGGACAGAAATGTATGCAGAATTTGCTAAAACTGCTAAAGAAGAAGGTTTTGATCGCATAGCATATCTATTTGAAGAAGTAGCTAAAATTGAAAAAGAACATGAAGAAAGATATTTAACACTACTTCAAAATGTAAAAGATGACAGAGTATTCCACAAAGATGGAGACAAAATTTGGGTATGTCGTAATTGTGGTCATGTTTATGTTGGAAAAGACGCTTTAGAAGTATGTCCTGTATGTAAACATCCACAAAGTTATATGGAAGTAAAAGCAGACAATTATAAATAATTCAAGGGAAACCCTGAATTTTTTTTGGAGGAAAAATGAGAATAGTAATAAAAGTAAGTGGTGAGTCACTTAAAAATGATTATAATATCGAAGAAAAAAACTTAGAGAAATTATATAGAGATATATTAGACATCAAAGAAAACAACGAAATTATTGTGGTATGTGGAGGAGGAAACTTCTGGAGAGGAAGAAATAAACTTTCAATAAATAAAGTTATTTCTGATCAAGTTGGTATGTTAGGAACAGTTATGAATGCTATTGCTATTAATTCATATCTAAACAATAAAGGAATTTCTTCATCTTGTTATAGTGCTTTTGATGTTCCTGGTATAATAAAAAAGTCTAATATTAATGATGTTAATAAAGACTTAAAAGAAGGAAAAATTATAGTTTTAGGAGGAGGACTTGGAGTACCAAATCTTTCTACTGATATGACAACTATTTCAAAAGCAGTTGAATATAATGCCGAACTTATCCTAATGGCAAAAAATATTGATGCTATCTATGATAAAGATCCAAAACTTAGTGATGCTAAAAAAATAGATGAAATTTCTCACGAAGAACTTCTTGAAATGTCCTTAAAACAAGGAATATCTTCCCTTATGATTTTAGATCTTGAAGCACTTGTAGAACTTGCTAAACATAAAATACCAATGTATGTTTATAATTCCAATACTATCACTAGTATTAAAAATGTTTTAGAAGGAAAAGAAGGAACTAGAGTTATTACAAAATAGCTCTTTTTTCTTGCGTTTTTAATAAAATTATAGTAGTATAAGATTTATCTTTAGGAGGTTTTTATGAAAGATTATTTAGTCAATAATAAACCTAATTTTGTATTAGGATATGAAGTTAATGAATCTAATATAAATGTTTTACTTGGAGATAAAACAATTAAAACAATTTCTTATTCTGAAGAAAATATTAACTACTTAGATAGAATTATGGAATATCAACATAAAATGTATAAATATAATCTGGGAGCTTCTTTAGATAAAAAAAGCATTGTTTCTTCTGCAGTTGTTGGAGGAGTTTTAGGAGCTACTATTGCAATAAGTGAAGCAAATAATTCTCCAAATATGCTTTTTATATCTTCTGCTATTGGTGTTGGAGCTTTCCTTGTTGGTGCTTCAATACTTGGAACAAATAAGATAGAAAGCTCTAATAAAGATTATGAAAAAGATGAACTTTGTTTAATTTACAAAGAGCAATTAGAAAAAAGTTTAAAAGATCAATCTTTCTATAACGATTTACCAAATAGTTTAAAACAAAAAGTTATTGATATTCATACCGGAGATGATCACTTATGTTTGAACTCTGTTAATAATTTAAACTTAAAAGAAATGGAAAAATTAGTATGGAAAAGTTTTGATTTTGAAGAAAAAAATAAGAAATTAGTAAGAAAATAGGCTATTTAATAGCTTTTTTCTATGTTATAATCTAAAAAAGGTGAGATGTATGAATAATTACTCTGAATTCGAAGAATATTTAAAAACTTTAAAGGAGAAACCAAAATTACTTTTGCATAGTTGTTGCGCTCCTTGTTCTACTTCTGTTTTAGAACTTTTAACTAAATACTTTAAAGTAGATATTTATTACTATAATCCAAATATTTATCCTGAAAGTGAATATTTAAAAAGAAAAAATGAACAAAAAAGATTAATTAATCTTTTAAAAGAAGACATAAATTTTATTGAAACAGAATATGATAACAATAATTTTGATCTTCTTACTAGAGGTTTAGAAACAGAAAAAGAAGGAGGTCTAAGATGTAATAAATGTATTTCTTTTAGAATGGAAAATGCTTGTAGGTATGCCAAAGAACATAATTATGATTTTTTCACTACAACCTTATCAGTTAGTCCTCATAAAAATAGTAAAATGATTAATGAAATAGGTTATAATTTAGAAAAAAAGTATTCTATGCCTTACTTATATTCTGATTTCAAGAAAAAAGATGGTTATAAAAAAAGTATTTTTCTTTCAAAAGAGTATAATTTATATAGACAAAATTATTGTGGGTGTAAATATTCAATAAGAAATTTATAAAAAGACTTAATACTAGACATATTTAATGATATAATTAAGTAGGAGTGATTAAATTGAGATATATAATTTCAGCTGGAGGAACAGGTGGTCATATTTATCCTGCCCTTAGTATTATAAATAAAATAAAAGAAGAAGATAAAAATGCTAAAATACTTTATATTGGTACAACTGATAGAATGGAAAAAGATATTGTGCCTAATTTAGGTATTGATTATTTAGGTATAAAAATGAATGGTCTTACTAAAAATATAAAGAAAATATTTGGTTTTTTAACTAATACTTTTGTAGGAATTAAAAAATGCAAAAAAACAATGAAAAAATTTAAACCAGATGTTGTAATAGGTGTAGGAGGCTATGTTACTGTTCCTGTTGTTTTAGCAGCACATAGTCAAAAAATAAAAGTTATTTTACACGAACAAAATAGTATTCCTGGAAAAGCTAATAAAATACTTAGTAAATATGCTAGTACTGTTTGTATTTCTATGGAAAGTTCTAGAAAGTATTTTGAACACAATAATATTGTTTTAACTGGAAATCCTAGGGGAGAAGAAATTTTAAAGTTTAAAAAAGGAAATAAAAAAGATTATGATTTATCAATTTCTAAAAAATTAGTTCTTATTACAATGGGATCTTTAGGAGCAGAAACTATAAATCAAAAGATAGTAGAACTACTAGATGATTTTAGTAATAAAAATTATGAAGTTTTACTTGTTACTGGTAAAGAAAATTATGAAGAAGTTATAAAAAATAAATTACCAAAGAATGTAAAAGTAGTTCCTTATATTGAAAAAATGGGAGAAGTTTTAAAATTTACTGATTTAATAATCACTAGAGCAGGGGCTACTATTATATCAGAGATAACAGCACTGTCTCTTCCTTCTATCCTTATTCCTAGTCCTTATGTTGCAAATAATCATCAAGTTATTAATGCAAAGGATTTAGAAAACAATGGTGCAGCTTTCATAGTGGAAGAGATAAGTTTTGATAAAAAAGATTTACTTGAAAAAATAGATAAAATTCTTGGAGATTCTAAACTTTATGGAAAAATGAGTTTAGAAGCCAAAAAACTTGGAATAACTGATAGTGCTACAAGAATATATGAAGAAATTAGAAAGGTTATTTAAAGGGTGATTATATGAATGAATTTATAAAACTAATTGATGAAAAATCTCTAGGAAACTACAAAGAAAATGTATCCTTTAAGACACTTACTACCTATAAAACAGGAGGAAATGCTAAAATAGTATTTTATCCTAAAGATGTTAACTCTTTAAAAGAAGCTTTAAAATTCATAACAAAGAATAACATTCCTTTTAAGATATTTGGAAATGGTTCAAATATTCTTGCTAGTGATAATAATTATGATGGTGTTATTATTAAGCTTACTAATTTAAATAATTTAAAATTTGATAATGGTAAAATAGAAGTAGAAGCAGGTTATAACTTTGCTCTTCTTGCTAATACTATTACTAAAAAAGGTTATTCAGGACTTGATTTTGCCTGTGGTATTCCCGCGACAGTTGGAGGAGCAGTTTATATGAATGCTGGAGCATATTTAAGTGATGTTAGTAAAATAATTGATAAAGTTACAATTCTTGATGAGAACTTTGAAATAAGAACTTTAGAAAAAAAAGACTTAAATTATAGTTATAGACATTCTGTTTTTATGGATAAGAACTGGATAATTTTAAAAGCATATTTTACTCTAGAAAAAGAAGATGCAAGTAGAATGATTGAACTTATTAATGATCGAAAACAAAGAAGAATAGATTCTCAACCACTTGAATATCCTTCTGCAGGATCAGTCTTTAGAAATCCAGAAGGGATGTATGCAGGTAAACTAATTGAAGATTGCAATTTAAAAGGATATGTTCATGGTGGAGGAGAAATAAGCTCTAAACATGCTAATTTTATTGTAAATAAAGGAGGAGCTACCTCAAGAGACATTAAATATCTAATGGATTTAGCACAAAAAGAAGTCTTAAAAAAATATAATATAAATTTACATAGAGAACAAGAATTATTTAATTTTGGAGATAATATATGAGTAAAAATAAAAGAAAAAAGAAAAAAAAGAAATTTAGAATTTTTTTACTAGTAATAGGACTCTTACTACTTTTTTCTTTTGCATTTATCATGCTCGGAGCTTATGTATTTAAAATTGATACCAAAGCTATAATTATAAAAGGAAATGATATAATTAGTGATGAAATGATATTAGAAGAAGCAGATTTAGAAGATTATCCTAATTTCTTTTTAGCTAGTTCAAATGATATTGAAAAAAAACTAAAAGAAAATACTTTTATCAAATCTGTTAATGTTAATAAAAATTTATTCTTTCAAATCACTATCAATATTAAAGAATATAAGCCTTTATTTATTAGAGAAGACACAAATATGATTGTTTTAGATAATGGTAAAGAAACAGAAAATGATTTAAATTTGGAACTTAATATACCTTCTTTGGTTAATTATGTTCCTGATACTAAATATGATGAACTTATAGAAAAGTTTAATCAAATAGATTATTCTTTAATTAAAAAAATATCACAAATTGTATATTCTCCAACTAAATATGATGAAGATAGATTTATTTTGTATATGAATGATTCTAATAGAGTTTATATAAATTTACCTAAATTTAAAAGTTTCAATAAATACGATGAAATGGTAACTAAATTTGAAGGTAAAACAGGAAAGTTATATTTAGATAGTGGTAATTATTTTGAAATAGATAAATAAAAAGAGTTTGAAAATCAAACTCTTTTAAAAAACAAAAAAATGGCGCGCCCAGAAGGATTTGAACCCTCAACCTCTTGGTCCGTAGCCAAACGCTCTATCCAATTGAGCTATGGGCGCATTCATAAATACATATAGATTATACTATAAGTTTAAATATATTACAAGAGTCAATTAAAAAAAATTGAAATTTTGTGATTAAAATAAATAGAATTTTTTTGCAAAAAAGCTATTTGCAAAATGAAAGAAAAATTGTGTCTCTCTCTTTTAATAATTACCAAAATCTAGGTTATGTTAATCTTTCATATTATGTTTTAATAATAAAATATAGTAGGGGTGGTTAATATATTAAGCATTAAAAAAAGACAACAATATTTAAAAAATCTAGGGTTTTACAAAGGCAGTATTGATGGAAAAGAAGGTATTCTTACTAAAAATGCTTATAGAAATCTTCAAAAAAAATATTTTGTTAGAAGTAGTGACATAGATGGTATATATGGAACTAATACAGAAAAACTTTTAAGAAATGTGGAAAGGGTAAGGCTTTATACTAAAAACTTTAAACTAGAAGAGTTTAAGTGTGAATGTAATGGAAAATATTGTACAGGTTATCCTTCTTTACTTAATATAAAACTTTTAAAGTATGCACAAACCTTAAGAAATAGATATGGTGCAATGACTATTACTAGTGGTCTTAGATGTTCTCGTTATAATTCTATAGTTGGTGGAATAAGAGGCTCTAAACATACTTTAGGTAAAGCAATTGACTGGTATTCATCTTATAGTGTTAAGTCTTTTGCAAATAGAAAAAAAATAATTGATTGGTATGCAAATAATTGTATTTCTATGAATTATGCTTATTGTGATGGATATGCAAGATATAAGTATAGAAAAGAATATCCTAGTGCATCATCTATGTATAAAAGTATTCATTGTGATGTAAAATAAAAGGGGCTGTTGAAAAATTAAATGATTAATTTTTCTTCAGTCCTTTTTATGTT
>JBJEDW010000083.1:65084-95115 GCA_051872415.1 Bacilli bacterium | reverse complement strand
ACTTTGAGACATTTTCGCAAGTTAACACTTAAGACATTATCACAAATTAATCATAGGTAGGTTACAAAAAACTTGTTTTGATTGACAAGACAAACAAAATAATGTATATTATTAGCAGTTTTGAGAAACAGTTATAATTATGTTATTGTCTGTACAATAGATATTAATTTTTGTTTTGGTGAGGTGATAACTTTGAAAATATGTTTTGTCCATGAGGAATATCCCGAAGAAACTAACTTCGGAGGAATAGCAACATATCAAAAAATAATGGCAGAATATTATGCTAATACTGGTGATGAAGTAATTGTTGTAACAAGGGGAAAAAAGAATTTAGAATATTATGAAAATAATGTTCATATTTTTAGAATTGCCTCTACTAACGATAATAATAATATTGATTCAATATATGAGTTCAGAAAAAAAGTCGCTGAAATTTTAATAGAATTACAAGATAAAAAACTTATTGATATTATAGAAACCCCAGATTGGGGTGCAAGTACAATTTTTTTTGAAAAGTATAGAAAAGTTCCATTAGTAGTTAGATTACATACCCCTTTAAAAATATGGTTAATGTATAACAATAATAGTTTTGGTGAAGCAAAAGATACTCTGTTGGATTGGGAAGCTGAAATGCTTCAAAATGCTGACTTAATTACTTCTTGTTCTAAATTACTTAAAGAAAAAGTGATTAATGATTATCCTATAAAGAAAGATATCGTGGTTATTCCAAATCCTTGTAATATTACAGAGTTTAATTTGAAAAATTGTAGTCAAAACAACGATATGATATATGTTGGAAGTTTGGAAGAAAGAAAGGGAGTTTTAGTTTTAGCTGAGGCTATCAATGAGGTGTTTGCTAAAGTTGATAATATTCATTTATTTGTTGTTGGAAAGGATACTACAAGAAATAAAAAAATATTTCTACAAAGGATTATATGTTGGAAAAAATTAATAAAGAATATCATAATCGAATTTCATTCATTGGGCATGTTAAAAATAAAGAGGTTAATGATTATTTAAATCGTGCATCGTTGGCGATATTTCCTTCTTTGTTTGATAACTATCCTTATGTAATATTGGAGGCAATGGCTACTGGAAAAACCATAGTAGCTAGTGATAATATAGGTTCATATGATATAATCAAAGATAATAATTATATTTTTAAAAATGGAAACTCCATAGAATTAGCAAATTGTATATTAAGTTTTTATGAAATTCACTCAAGAAATCCAAATTATAAAAATATTGAAATTGTTAAGAATGAATGTAATCCGAATAAAATATGTGAAAAAATGAAGTTATTATATAAGAAAACTATTGAGGAATACTATGAGAATAGATAATAATCAAATGTTAGTAGAAAAAATTAAACAAATATTGCAGATAAGAGAAATTTCTAGCATAAAGTTTATTAAATTACAAAAGAATAATTTAGCTAATGATATTTATAAATTAAAGATAAATAATAAATCATATATTTTAAAAAAATATAATTATAACTATGATTTTTTTCTCATGAGAAAACTATATGAAATATATACTAATAACAAAATAAAATTGATACAACCAATTAATGAAAATGTAATTGAAATCGACAATACCAAGTTTGATATTTTTGAATACTTGAGTAATAGTAATGGAATTATAGATGATGATCTTATTATTGATTTAATAAGTATAGATAGAAAAGTAGAACTTGAAGCAAACTTAATTAGTAAATGTGATTTTTATTATAATAATTTATGTAAAAGCAAGAAATTTAAGGTAAAAGAAACACGATGTGTATTATATGAATATAGTTGTTTAAGAACATTAAAATTATTTGATGACAAATATATAAATCATGGGGATTTATCTAAAACAAATATACTATTTAATAGTAATATTCCTTATATAATTGATTTTGATGAAGCGGTTGTAACTACTGAATTATATGATTTTGCTGTTATGATGGTAAAATTAAAAACAAACGGCAAATATTTTAAATGTAACGAAATTAGAAAAATTATTATAAATCTAAATATGAAATATACACTTGACGAATATAAAGCAGCCATAAAAATGTATTTATGTAAAGTATTATTAGAAAAGTTTTATTTATATGAAATAGGTAAGATTGATTTATTTGACGAAACTCAGATGAACGATAATTATTTAAAATATTTTGCTCTACTTAATGATGTAAGTAGAATATAAAGGATATGATAATATGAAAAAAAAGGTAATAGCAATAACTGGACCAAGCGGAGTTGGGAAGTCTACATTAGGAGATTTATTAATTGAAAGACAACAATTTGTATGCCCTGTTCATACAACAACAAGAACACCAAGATTGGATGATAGATTATATTTTTATAACTATTTATCACACTCAGAATTTAATAATCATGTTAAAAATGATGCTTTTTTATTTTGGTCCGGAGATAATGATATTGTTGCAAAAGAAAATGGTAATTTTTATGGTGTTTTACATAAAGATTATAAACAAGTAGAAAAATATGATAAAATAATTATGTTTATATCTTATAAAGATATTTTTAATATAATAAATTTAAATAAAAAAGGTTATGAGATTGATATAATAAATTTAATATATGATGATATCAATAAAAGTATGTTTAATAGATTACTATCACCAGAAAGAAATCATTCAATAGAAGATATAAATTCAAGAATATTAAGTGCAAAGAAATATGAAGAACAATTTAGTGAAACAATAAGTTCTATGGGGATTCTTAAAATACCTACAGATATGTATAGTATTGAAGAGACCTATAATATTATAAAAAAAAGAGTATTAAGATAGGAGTTTAGTCTAAAAATAATTATATATTTTTATGACTATGTATTCCTTGACCTAGGTGAAAGGATGGATAATTGAATGGAGTATTGGGATATATATGATTATTATGGAAATAAAAAGGATAAAAGCGCAATAAGAGGTTCTAAGTTAAATGATGATGATTATCATTTAGTTGTTAATGCTTGGATTATGAATAGTAAAGGTGAATTTTTAATAACACAAAGAACTGCAACTAAAAGCCATCCCTTAAAATGGGAATGCACCGGTGGTTCAGCCTTAAAGGGTGAATCAGCTTTGAAGGCTGCAAAAAGAGAAATTCAAGAAGAATTAGGAATAGAATTAGAAGACAAAGATGCTAAACTAATTGGGATAACAAGGAGATTCTATAAAGATTGTCCTGATATTCTTTCTGTTTTTCTATTTAAAAAAGATATTTCGTTAGAAGAAATCAATATTCAAAAGAGTGAGGTTAACGATGTTATGTGGGCTTCTAAAGATAAAATTCTTAATTTATTAAAAGAAAACAAATTTGAAGCTAATTCGTTATTTTACAAAGTTATTAATTTAAATGAACACCAATCATTTTATTATTTAGGGTTTAATGCCAATAATGCAATTGGTAATGAGGATTTTTTTAAAGGAATGGTTACTTTAAATCCCAATAATACAAAAGGCAATATATTTTTTACAAAAGCAATAATAAACAACAAAGATGACGAGTTTTTTAGTAATTATAAAACTTATTTATTGAATACAATGGAACGCCTGGTTCGTAAGAATAAAAATACTATTTTTTTAGCATTTAATAAAAAAATAAAATGTTTATTATCTGATGTAAATAAGTATAGTATTATTGGAGAGAAAGATTATGACTTAATAAATAAACTAAACGATAAGAAATATATAAGAAGTATTTTTAAAAATACAATTCCTGTAATAAATACTAAATGGATTGACAAAAAGATAGATTATGAAACAGCAAAAAAAAATAATAGGATCCAATGCATTTGTAATACAGGGCAAGATAGGCTCTGGCGGTAATAACACATACTTTATTGATAATAAAAATAAGTTTGACAAATATTCTAGTTTATGTAACAATCAGTATTTTATTTCAAAGTATTTGAAACATTTACCTGTTAATTCTACCATTATTGTTAATAAATTTGATAGTATTAACTTTCCGTCATCTGTTCAACTAATAAGCTTAAAAGAAGACAAGTTCAACTATGTGGGGGCCGATTTTATATATTATCAAACATTAAATGAAGAAATAAAAGACAAAATAAAAACTTATAATAATATTATTGTTACGAATTAAAAAAGAAAAGATATAGAGGTATAGTAGGCATAGATTATATTATAGATGATGATGATAATATTTATTTCATGGAAATCAATCCTAGATTTCAATCATCTTCCTTTTTAATTAGTAAATATTTAAGCAAGTATTGTTCAACTACAATAGCTGAAATGCATTATATGGCAATTAATGATATGTATATAGGAAACAATTATATTGAAAAAATAGATAAAAGTTTTGTTAATTGTTACAATCTAGATGATTACAATGATTTTAAAATGCCTAAAGTTTTAAAAGAGGGATATTATTATAAAAATAAAACATCTAATTTTAGAAAAATATACGATTTTTCTATACTGAAACATGGTGATTTTGAAAAAAGATGCAAAGACAGTTAATATTTTATTTTTAAAAAAAGAAATGTAATAAGTATTTTTTGTATATGTGGTGGTGATTTTATGAATGAGTTTGAAAAAGAAAAGAAAAAATTAAAAGATGTTGTTTCACGATTTAATACATTGATTGATGAATACGAAATAAAAATTGAACAATTACCTTCTAGGTTTAGCGATAATCCTTATTTGTTAGAACAATTTTTTTCTATGTATTTTAATAAAATGAAATTACTAGAGAAAGTAAAAGAAAAACCATATTTTGCTAGAATAGATTTTAAAATTGATAAAGAAGACAAAATAAGAAAGTGTTATTTAAGTAAAGTTGGAGTTGAAGATGAAAATAACGAACATATGACAATTGATTGGCGAGCACCAATAGCTTCGGTTTATTATGATAGCAATGTTGGTAGAGCCTCTTATGAAGCTCCGGAAGGTACTATTACAGGCGATTTGCTTTTAAAAAGACAATATGATATTGAGAATGAGGAATTATTAAGTTTCAGAGATGTAGATACAGTTTCAAATGATGATATTTTAAAGCCATACTTAAATGTTAATGCTGATAATAGATTAAAAAATATTATAGCCTCTATTCAAACTGAACAAAATGAAATAATACGTGAAAATTTGAATAAAAATCTAATTATTCAAGGGGTTGCAGGTTCTGGAAAAACTACAGTCGCCTTACATAGAGTTGCATATTTAGTATACAATTACATTAATAGTGTTAATCCTGAACAATATTTAGTTATAGGACCAAACAAATTTTTTATTAACATATTTCAGGCGTGTTACCTGATTTAGATGTTCCTAATATTAAACAATTAACTTATGATGAACTTGTTCATGATTATATCAAAGAAAAGTTTACTTATTTATCGAGTGAAAATAATTTAATAAAATCTATATCAGATGAAGAGCAACTAATCTTTGAAAAACTAAAAACCTCTATGTTATATAAACACGCTTTAGATAATTTTATGGACGATTTTATGAATAGTGTTTTTGGAGGGCATGATTTTATAATCAATGATTATAAAATCATTGAGGGAAGTATAATAAAAAAATTTTACGAAGAAACAAAAGACAATTTTTTATATAAAGAAAGTTATAAAAAGAAAATAGATCGAGTTATGTTACTTATGTCTCACTATATTGAAAATCATCAAGAAGAAATTAACTTATATGTATGGAGAGAATACTTGAAAAAAATGGATAACTTAACTGTAGAAGATAAAATAAAAGAAAAAGAAAAATATCAAAAAACTAAAAAAGAAATAGAAAAAAATTGTAAAACTAGTATAAGAAAATATTTCTCTAAATCAAGTCCGAAAACAATTTCTTTGTATTTGGAATTTTTAAATATGATACCAAAGTATATTGATATGAATAGCTATAATATAAAGGCATCTTTAGAGGAAAATATAAAAAAATGTTAAAAAGAAAAAATTGGAATTTGAGGATTTAGCAGCATTGTTATATTTAAAATTCAAACTACAAGAGCCAGAAGATTTACAAGATTTTAAACATGTTGTTATTGATGAAGCACAAGATTTTGGAGATTTTAACTTTTATGCTTTAAAACAGATCATGCCCAAATCATCATTTAGTATTTTTGGTGATTTAACGCAATCGATATATCAGTATAGGGGAATAGATAATTGGAATAGCGTAATTACAAATTCTTTTGATCAAAATTGTAATATAAAGTATTTATTAAAAAGTTATAGAACTACTACAGAAATAATGAATTCTGCTAACCATATTATAGCTCATATAGGAATGAAAAAAGCAGAACCAGTTATTAGACATGGAGAATGTGTTAAATATATTAAAACGGAAAACGAACAATTGAAAAATATTGTTAGAATCATTAATGATAATTTAGAAGAAGGATATAAGTCGATTGCAGTTATTACAAAAACAGAAAAAGAAGCTGATTTCATTAACAAACAATTAAAAAAAATTGGAATGAATATTGAAAATATAAATTCAAAAAATAGTGAGTATAATGGTGGCATTTGTACTATTCCATGTTATTTATCAAAGGGGTTAGAATTTGATAGTGTTATAATTTCAGATGCTTCAGAAGAACAATACAATAGCAATAAGCTGTTAGATATGAAACTCTTGTATGTTGCAATGACTAGAGCTTTACATGAATTGGTAGTATTATATAATAATCAATTGACTTTGCCTTTAGCAAAACAAGAAAAAATAGAAAAAGAAACTGTAAAAATAAAAAGCAGGATAAGATAATTCATATTTCATATTATCAAGAATAACATTAAAGTTACATAACACATTTAATAAAAGAAATTATTTTGCTCTATATTGAAAGAAGTTATTCTTAACTCATAATAAAAGTGAAAAATATCTGAAATATAAAGGTAAAACATACAATAAAAATATAACAAGACTGAATTAACTATTCAATAATGAGTTAAAAAATATTGCTTTTATATAGAAATTATTATATAATATATGACAATTAGAAAAAGGAGGAACATTTATGTATTCTGCGACTAGATTATTAGATACTTTAAGCCCTATTCAAAAAAGAGTTTATGGTCTTTACAATTTGGTAATTACAGATGAGATGCTTACTAATGAATATAAAGATATTTTAGAAGAACAAATATTATCTTGTAAAAACTTTTATGAAACTAATTTTGTAAGAACAAAAATTTTTGCCATAGAAGAATATAGGAGACAAAGAAATGAAGAAGTTTTATCTATTTCTGGAGCATCTTCAGTAGATGAACTTTTAAGAAATGAAAATGATAATATTGATTATGAATTTTATGATTTTATAAAAGAAATTAATGAAGAAGAAGATTCTTATAAAGAAAAAATTAAGAGTAGTAGATAAAGATTGTTTAAGATTAAAGACAGTCTTTTTTTCTTGCTAAAATTATGATAAAATAACTTCAGGTGATTGAAGTGGATAAAACACATATTAGAAATTTTAGTATTATAGCGCATATAGATCATGGTAAAAGCACTATTGCAGATAGAATACTTGAACTTACTAATGCTATTTCTTCTAGAGAGATGAAAGCTCAAGCATTAGATACAATGGAACTTGAAAGAGAACGTGGTATTACTATAAAACTTAATGCTGTTTCTTTAAATTATAATTATAAAGGAGAAGATTATCTACTTAATTTAATAGATACTCCAGGGCATGTGGATTTTACTTATGAAGTAAGTAGATCACTTGCAGCTTGTGAAGGCGCGGTACTGGTAATAGATGCAACTCAAGGAATTGAAGCTCAAACTCTTGCTAATTTGTATCTTGCTATGGATAACAATTTAGAGATTATTCCTATTATTAATAAAATAGATCTTCCTAATGCAGAAGTAGATAGAGTAACTAAAGAAATAGTAGATACACTCGGGTTTAATGAAGAAGATATTATTTTGTGCTCTGCTAAAGAAGGAATTGGAATCGATAAGCTTTTGGAAAGAATAGTAGAAAAAGTTCCTTCTCCTAAAGATATCTCAAGTGATGATAAGTTAAGTGCTCTTATTTTTGATAGTTATTTTGATCCTTATAAGGGAGTAGTTTTATCTATTAGAGTTATGAATGGCTCTTTAAAAGTTGGAGATAAAATAAAAATGATGAAAACAGGTGCAGATTACGAGGTCATTTCTTTAGGTATACATACTCCGAAAGAGGTATCCAAAAAAAGTTTATCTTCTGGAGAAGTAGGATTTCTAACAGCTTCTATTAAAAGTATTAGTGATGTCAGAGTAGGAGATACAATTACTAACTATAATAATCCTTGTGAAAAAGCTCTCGCAGGGTACAAGGAAATAAAACCTTTTGTCTACTGCGGACTTTATCCAGTTGATTCAAAAAAATATGAAGATTTAAAAGAAGCTTTGGAAAAATTAAAACTTAATGATGCATCACTTGAATATACTCCTGAAGTTTCTAAAGCTTTAGGCTTTGGATTTAGATGTGGTTTTTTAGGGCTTTTACATATGGATATTACCCGTGAAAGAATAGAAAGAGAGTTTAAAATTGATATGATTGCAACTTCTCCTTCAGTTATTTACGAAGTTACTAAAACAAATGGAGATAAAGTTTTAGTAGATTCACCTTCTAAAATGCCAGATAAGGTTAATATAAAAGAAATTACTGAACCATTCATAAAAGCTTCTATTTTTGCACCTTCCACATATATTGGACCAATTATGGATCTTTGTCAAAATAAAAGAGGTACTTATTTAGATCTTGAATATATTGATAAGACTAGGGTTAATATTATTTATGAACTTCCTCTTTCAGAAATTGTTTATGACTTTTTTAATAAATTAAAAAGTGCTACTAAAGGATATGCATCTTTTGATTATGAAGTTATTGGAAATAAACCTAGTGATTTAGTAAAACTAGATGTTCTTTTAAACGGAGAAATAGTGGACGCTTTAAGTATTATTGTTCACAAAGATTTTGCATATCAAAGAGGCAGAATAGTAACAGAAAACTTAAAGAAAATTATTCCAAGACAAATGTTTGAAGTCCCTGTTCAAGCTGCTATTGGAAATAAAGTTATAGCAAGAGAAACAGTTAAAGCTATGAGAAAAGATGTTCTTGCTAAATGTTATGGTGGAGATGTTTCAAGAAAAAGGAAACTTCTAGAAAAACAAAAAGAAGGAAAGAAAAAAATGAAGATGATTGGATCAGTAGAATTACCAAGTGAAGCATTTTTAGAAGTTCTAAAACTAGATGAAGATTAGGGAGGTTTTTTATGGCTGCTACATTTAACAATGAGGAAAGAGAAAGAAGAATAAAACTTGTTACTGATTATATTATAGAAACAGGAGCATCTTATAGAGAAACAGCAAAGTTTTTTACTGATAATTATTTTAAAATAAGTCATGTAACTGTTAAAGATTATTGTGATAGAGTTATTTTTCTTGATTCCGAACTTAGTAAAAAATTAAAAGAAGTAATAAAGGAAAATACTAAAGAAAGTATAAATGATGAGGAAACTATAAAAAGAATTTTAAATGTTTCTAATATTTATGTTAGCACTAATTTTACTATTTTGGAAATAGCAGAAAATCTTGGATTGTCATACTGGACAGTTTATAGAGATATAACTTCTAGAATAAAAAAAATAGAAGTAGAATTACCCAAAGGATTTTTAGAAAAAATAGAAGAAAAGCTAGAAAATGATCGAATAAGTAATTTAGAAAATCAAAGTGGTAAAATAAAATGAAAGATTTAGTTAATTGTTGCTATGTACATGTTCCTTTTTGCAAGAAAATATGTACTTATTGTGATTTTTGTAAAATGTATTATAATGAAGATCTTGTAACAAAGTATTTGGATGTTTTAAATAAAGAGATAAGAAGCGTTTATAAAAAAGACAAATTAAAAACTTTATATATTGGTGGAGGAACTCCTTCTTGTTTAAATATGAATGAACTTAAAAAGCTATTTAAAGTTTTAAAAAAGTTTAAGCTTGACTCTAATTATGAATTTACTTTTGAATGTAATTTAAATGATATTACAGAAGACTTACTTATATTTTTAAAAAAGAACAATGTAAATAGATTAAGCATTGGAGTAGAGTCATTTAATAAAAAAGTATTAAAGGTATTAGGACGAGAATATAACTTTAATATTGAAAATAAACTTGCTCTTGCAAAAGAATATTTTTCTAATATAAATATAGATTTAATTTATGGAGTAAATGGAGAGTCTTTAGAAGATTTAAAAGAAGATTTAGAAAAGTTTATTAAGTTAGATGTTAATCATATTTCTATATATTCTCTTATTTTGGAAAATAATACTATTTTAAAGGTAAATAATTACAAAGAAATAGATGATGATCTATCTAGAAATATGTATGATTATATATGTTTGTTTTTAAAAGAAAATGGTTATGTACATTATGAAATTAGTAATTTTAGTAAGGAAGGATACCAATCAATTCATAATTTAAATTACTGGGATAATGGTAAATATTATGGTTTTGGACTGGGAGCATCTGGATATATTAAAAACATAAGATATTCTAATACAAGAGGATTAAGTAAATATTTAAAAGGAAACTTTTGCTATGAAAGAGAAATAATTAGTGAAAAGATAGATATGGAAAATTTTATGATTTTAGGACTTAGAAAAATTAAAGGAGTATCAAAAAAAGAATTTTTTAAAAGATATAATAAGAATATAGAAGATGTTTTTAATACTTCTAAATTAGGAGAAAATAAAGAATATTATTTTATAAAAAAGGATGATTTATATATATCAAATTATATCTTAGAAGATTTTATTGATATTTAGTGTTGGAGGTTTTTATGGAAGAATTAAGTGATATTTATTTAAAGAAAAATTATGATGCTCAAAATAATATTTATATATTTTTAAAAGAAACTAAAAATAAGGAATACTGTATATTAAAAAGCATGGATACTCTTACTGAAGAAGAAGAAATTATATGCACTTTAAAAGAAGATTTTAAAAAAGATTATTATTCTTTTTCAGATTTAATAGAATCCAAAAATTATGTAGGAGAAAAAGGTTATTACAATAAAATGAACCCATTTGAAAAAGAACTTTATACATCTTTTGTTCTTTTATATAAAGATAACTTTCATGAACTTTTATATGATACTATTTTAGATACCCATTTTTTAGCAGGATCAATTTTTTCTTTAGAAGACTTTGTTAAAGTAAATAAAGAGAATAATGAAAAATTGTTTTTAAGAAAACTAAAATAAATAATATAAAATCTAAAGTAAGACAATAGTTTTGCTTTAGATTTTTCATTTTTAAGTCTTTAAAATCATAATCTTAATTAAAGGAGAAGTTATGTTTAAAGATTTAAAAAATGTTATTTATGATAAAAAGTTCAAAGTTACAATACTAAAAAATCAAATAAACATAAATAATTATAAAGAGATTTTGATTTTTGAAGAAAATCAAATCTTAGTAACTGCAGAAGAATACTTAGTAAAAGTAAAAGGAGAAAATTTAACTATTAGCTGTCTTTTAGAAAATGAACTTTTGATTGAAGGGAAAATAAAAACTGTAGAATTTGGGTGATAAATTGATAAACTATTTTTGGATTGAAATAAAAGGTAAAAATGTTAAAAGATTATTAACAAAAATATTTAAGTTAAGAATAAACATTGCAAATATTAAATATGAAGAAAACAGGGTATTATTAAAAGTTTCTTATGAAGACTATAAAAAAATTAAACAAATAAAAACAACATATCAAATAAATATTATAAAAACATGTGGTAAAAAGAAGTTATTTGAAAACTTAGAAAAATATAAAGTTTCTATTATAACCTTTATCCTAAGTGTTTTTTTTGTTATTTTTTTATCGAATTTTATTCTATTTATAAATATTGAAACTGATAATGTAAAATTAAAAAATTTAATTTTTGAAGAATTAAAAAATAATAATTTAACTATTTTTTCTTTAAAAAAGACTTATGATAATTTAAATGAAGTAACAACAAAAATAAAAAACAATAATTTAGATAAAATAGAATGGATAGAACTAGATCAAAAAGGAGTTTATCTTAATGTGAAAGTTATTGAAAGAGTAACTAATAAAAAGGAAGATGAGGTTGGTTATAAAGATATAGTAGCAGAAAAAGATGGATATATAAGAAAAATTTATTCAAGGAATGGACAAGTTTTGAAGAATATAGATGATTATGTAAAAAAAGGAGAAGTAATAATAAGTGGAAATATTTTTAGAAATGATAAACCTGTTTCTAAAGTAAGAGCAAGTGGAAGAGTATACGCTGAGGTATGGTATCTTGTAAAGATTAATAAAAGTTATAATTATAATAAAGTAACTGAAGATAATCGGGGTTATTTAAAACTTGTTTTAAATATAAATAATAAAGAAATAACTTTTCTTAAATTGCCTAAAAAAATAAAAGTAGAAGATAAGAATATTTTATTTGATAATAATTTATTTAAACTTTACTTCAAAAAAGAAAAAAAGTATAAAGTAGAAAAGTCTAAATATACAGAAAAAGAGCTTCAAAAAATCCTAGAAACTAAAGCAGAAAATGAAATACTTAAGAGTCTAGAAAAAGATGAATATAAACTTCTTCAAAAAACTTTGAAAAAATATAATAATAATGGTAGAATGTATATAGAAGTTTTTTTCAAAACTTATGAAGATATATCTTTAGAAAAGAATATTCAAAAAATAGAACCAGAAAAAGAAGAGGAATAGTTATGATTGAAGGATTTAAAATAGAACTTATGTCATTATTGGAATTTTCATGGCCTATGATTGCAATAGGAGTTATAATTGCAGTTTTACTTAGAGTAACTTATCTTTTAGTGAATAAGCAAAAATTAATTCTTCATGAAGAACTTTTAAAACTATGTTTTATTATTTATATTCTTTGTCTTTTCTATGCTGTTACTTTTCAAGATGTAAGTTGGTCGTCGCACAATTATATTCCATTTAAGGAGATTTTAAGATACGATTTTGGAAGTAGTTTGTTTTATAAGAATATATTTGGTAATATGCTTCTTTTTCTTCCATATGGAATTTTTATTGCTAAATATGTTAAATTAGATAGTCCTTTTATTGTTGCAATTATATCATTTATAACTTCGCTTTCTATTGAAGTAATTCAATTTTTGATTGGAAGAGTATTTGATGTTGATGATATAATTTTAAATGTTATCGGAGGGGTACTTGGTTTCTTAATTTATAAATTATTTAAAAAGTTTAGTGATAAATTACCTTGCTTTTTTCAAAAAGATATATTTTGGGATATTGTTTCAGTTCTAGTTCTCGGAGGTTTAATATGGTTTTTAGTTCCTTAAATAAATTTGAAATATATAATTTTACTTCTTATGATATAAAAAATGAGATAAATAGTATTAAAAAATATGTAAAAAAATGTTTAAAAGAAGAAAAAGTAAAAGGTGCAAGTTTTAATATAATATTAACTACTAATAAGAAGATAAAAGAGTTAAATACAAAATATCGAAATATAGAAAAAGAAACAGATGTAATAAGTTTTGCTTTAGAGGATGAGAAAGAAGAAAATTTCTTTCTAAAGGAAAGAGTTCTCGGAGATATTTATATTTCTGTAGATAAAGCTAAAAGTCAAAGTGAAGAGTATGGACATTCTTTAAAAAGAGAACTTTCTTTTTTGGCAGTTCATGGACTTTTACATTTATTAGGATATGATCATATGAAAAAAGAAGATGAAGAAATAATGTTTAAAAAACAGGAGATGATATTAGATGGAAAACAAAGATAAAGAAATGTATAGGGCTAATAAAAAGAGTTTAAAAAGATTTATTAAGTCATTTAAATTTGCAGAGGAAGGAATAAGATATGCTTTTTATCATGAACAAAATATTATAGTTATGTTCATAATGGGAATAATTGCAATTATAATGGGTCTTATTTTTAATATTAGTTACCTAGAAAGATTAGTTATAATTTTGCTTATTGGCATAATTCTTTCGCTTGAAATGTTAAATACTGCGATTGAAGCAGTAGTAAATTTGCATGATGGCGATAAAAAAAGTAAGTATGGAAAAGTTGCAAAAGATTGTGCCAGTGGAGCAGTTGCTATTTTGTCTATTTTTGCATTTATAATTGGACTTATAATCTTTGTTCCTCACATAATTAGTTTATTTTAAGGAGGTAAATTATGATTGAAAAATTAAAAGAAAATTTAAATAATTCTTATGCCCCTTATTCTAATTTTCATGTAAGTGCTATTTTGGTAACAAAAGATGGAAAAGAATATTCTGGGGTAAATATAGAAAATGCATCATTCGGAGGTACTGTTTGTGCTGAAAGAGTAGCAATTACTAAAGCTATTAGTGAAGGTGAAAAGTGCGAAAACTTTAAAGAAATTCATATTATGTGTGATAGTGATAAAAAAGCTATGCCATGCTTTTTATGTAGACAAGTTTTTGTAGAATTTTTTGAAAAAGATGTAGAAATTTATGTTTATAATATTCTGGGTGAATCTAAAAAGTACACTTTAGAGCAAGTATGTCCTTTACCATTTTCTAAAGAGGATTTAAAATGAGAAGTGGTTTTGTAAGTATAGTAGGGCGTCCTAATGTAGGAAAATCAACTCTTTTAAATAAATTAATTAATAAAAAACTTGCTATTACTTCAGATAAAGTAGGAACTACTAGAAATAATATATACGGAATATATAACGAAGAAGATACTCAAATTATTTTTATTGATACACCAGGAATAGGAAAAGCCGTAGATAAACTTGGAGCTACTTTAAATAAAAAAGCTTATTCATCATTTGAAAATGATTTAGTACTTTTTTTAGTAGATATAGCAAGTGGATTTGGTAAAAATGATGAAAGAATTTTAGAAAGATTAAAACAAGAAGATAAAAAAGTTATTTTAGTTTTAAATAAAATAGATAGAATAAATAAAGAAAAGCTTTTTGAAGAAATATTAAAACTAAAAGATTTATATGATTTTTTAGAAATAGTACCAATTTCTGGACTTAAAGGAAATAATACAGATGAACTTATTAAAGCAATAAAAAAACATCTTCCAGATGATATAAAGTATTTTGATGATGATACTATTACAAATACAGATGATGCTTTTATGATTGGAGAAATAATAAGAGAAAAAGTTTTAAATTTAACCAAAGAAGAAGTGCCTCATTCTGTTACTTGTTTGGTAGAGAGTATTGAGTTTAAAAAAGGCATTGCTAATATAAATGCTCTTATTATAGTAGATAGAAAAAATTTAAAAAAAATTATTATTGGTAAAAATGGATCTATGCTTAAAAAAATAGGAACTTTAGCAAGATGTGATATAGAGTCTTATTTAAATATGAAAGTTTACTTAGAATTATATGTTAAAACAATAGAAAACTGGAAAAATAAAGAAGAAATTTTTGATTTTTTAAAAATAACTGAAAAAGATTTATAAAAATGTATCATTACATTAATAGGTGATACAAATGAAAGAAAAAATCTGGGAGTTATTCAAATTAACAGGGGATATAAAGTATTATATGATGTTTAAAGAAATGGAGAATGTTGAATCACATGGAGAAAATGAAAGTGAAAGGAATAGTGATAAATGACACTAATTATAGTGAATCAAGTAAAATACTAAATATTTTAACAGAAGATTTAGGTATTATTAGTGCTATTTCTAAAGGATGTAGAAATTATAAGTCTAAACTTAGAAGCACATCTTGTAAATTAACTTATGGTTATTTTTATCTCAATTATAAAGAAGATGGTATATCTACCTTAACAGAAGTTGATATAATAGATGATTTCAAACACATAAAAACTGATTTAAAAAAGATAGGATATTCTACTTATTTAATTGATTTAGCAAGACAAGTAGAAAAACAAAATGAAAATAGAGAAATATTTAATATTTTAGAAGCTTCACTTTTAAAAATTGAAAAAGATTTTGATCCAGCACTTATCACTAATATAGCAGAACTTAAGTATTTATCTTTTCTTGGGGTTGCTCCAATTCTTGATAAATGTGCAGTGTGCGGAAGTAACAAAGATATAATTACAGTAAATAGTGATGCTGGAGGGTATATATGTAAAAATTGTTATAATAATGAATATGTAGCGGACGAGAAAACACTTAAACTACTTAGAATGTTTAACTTTGTAGATATTTCTAGGATTAAAGAGCTTAATATTTTGGATAAAAATAAAAAAGAAATAAATAAGTTTTTAGAGGATTATCATGCTAAATATACAGGTTTATATTTAAAATCTAAAGATTTCTTGAGTCAAATCAAGTAAAAATGTTAAAAATTCCTTGTAATTTAAAAAAATATAGTGTATACTTTATAAAGCGATGACTTCTAGTCGAATATTGATAAAAAAGGAGTGATAATATGGCAGTTCCTGCAAGAAAAGTTTCAAAAACTAGTCAAAGAACTCGTAGAGCACATATGGCCCTTACAGCAAAAGCTACAACTGTATGTCCTAATTGTGGTGCTACTATTAAATCACATAGAGTTTGTAAAAAATGTGGTTATTATAAAAATAATCAAATTATAAAAGACAATAATGAAGAAGTAGTTGAAACAAAAAAAGAAAAGAAAAACAAAAAAGAAACTAAAAAAGAAGAAAAATAATAAGTCATTTTAAGAAATGATATTAAAGAAAATTTAAAACTGATATCTAGGGTGTTTTCTATTTATCAGTTTTTTATTAATTAGAAAGAGAGGTGTAATCGAGATTATTTTACTCGAATTTTATGAATGGAATTATTTTAGTGAATAAAGAAAAAGGTTATACTTCAAGAGATATAGTTAATGTTGTTGGAAAAATATTAAAAACAAAAAAAATAGGACATTTTGGAACACTTGATCCTTTAGCAGAAGGACTTTTAATTCTTGGATTAGGCTCTTATACAAAACTTGGAAATTATTTAAAAGAAGATACAAAAGAATATATCGCAGAGGTTTTAATAGGAACTTCTACAGATACTTATGATATTACAGGTAATGTTTCAGAAGAAAGTTCTAATTATAATCTAGATAAAAATCTTCTTAAGAAAGCTTTAGATAGTTTTAAAGGAAAATATATGCAAGAAGTTCCAATTTATAGTGCAGTTAAAGTAAATGGAAAAAAACTTTATGATTACGCAAGAAGTGGAGAAAAGGTTTCTCTTCCGAAGAAAGAAGTAGAAATCTTTGATATAAAATTACTTGATTTGTATAAAAAAGAAGAAAATAATTATTTTAGATTTAAAGTATCTGTTAGTAAAGGAACATATATCAGGAGTTTAATAAATGATTTATCTAAAATAATAGGTATTCCTCTTTGTATGAGTAATTTAATTAGAACTAGACAAGATAAGTTTTTACTTGAAAATGCATATAAAGTATCTGATATAGAAAATGGAAATTATCAATTACTTAATGTAAGAGATGTTTTGGATCTTGATGAAAAAGAAATCGATAAAACTTATGAAAAAAAGATATTAAATGGATCTATTATAGCTAAAATTTCTGATAAATATGTACTTTTTACTAAGAATGGAGAAGATATTGTTTTATATGGATCTTATAAAGATAAAATGAAACCTTATTTATTCTTTAAAAAAGACTTAAAATAATATATAATTATTATAGGAAGTGGTTAATGTGGATTTTAGAAGTTTAGCAGAACTTAAACAAAGAGTTATGCCTGCGCTTAGAAAAAAAGCTAGTGATTTTAAAAGAATGGGTTTTGATTATAGTGAAGAAGATATTTGGATCTATTTGAAAGATAATAAATGGACTAGAAGTAAAAATTTATCTTTAAATGAGATAGTTAATGATATTTTAAAGATTACTAAAGATGATTTAAACTGAATATATAGAGGTGTAGTTTAATGGATAACAGAGTAATTAGTTATGATGATTTAAAATTAAAATTAGATGAGTATTTAACAGAAGAAGAAGTAAAAGAAGTAGAGCATGCTTATCTTTATGCTAAAGAAAAACATAAGGGACAATATAGAAAGACAGGTGAAGAGTATATTGTTCATCCTCTTTTTGTTGCTTATATTTTAACTTCGATTAATGCTGATAAGGATACAATAATTGCAGCACTTCTTCATGATACAATTGAAGATACTGAAGCCAGTAAAGCAGAAATAAAAGAAAGATTTGGAAGCACTGTTGCAAAGCTTGTAGATGGTGTAACAAAAATTAATAATATTAATGTTTCTACTGATAATGAGTATTTGACAAGTTATTATAAAAAGATAATAGTAGGTATGAGTGAAGATGTTAGGGTAATAATTATAAAACTTGCTGATCGCCTTCATAATATGAGAACTCTTTATGCTCTTGATCATGAAAAACAAAAAAGAAAAGCCAAAGAAACATTAGAAATTTTAGCACCAATTGCGCATCGTCTTGGTATGAATAAGATTAAAAGTGAGCTTGAAGAATTATCTTTAAAATATTTAAAACCTGAAGCTTATCGAGATGTTGTAGAAAAACTTAATAAAACCAAAAAAGAACGTGAAGAATGCGTAAAAAAGATGATGGATGAAGTAAGCACTCTTTTAAAACAAAACAATATTAAACACGAAATAAAAGGACGTGCTAAAAGTATTTATAGTATTTATAAAAAACTTGATAAAGGACGTAGTTTTAATGATATTTATGATCTTTTAGCTATTAGAATTTTAGTAGATAAAGAACAAGAATGTTATTTAGCTCTTGGACTTATTCATTCAAAATATAAACCTGTTTCTAAACGTTTTAAAGACTATATTGCTATGCCTAAAACTAATCTTTATCAAACTCTTCATACTACAGTTTTTGGTTTAGAGGGTAACTTATTCGAAATACAAATTAGAACTTATGAAATGGATGAAATAGCAGAAAATGGAATAGCTTCTCACTGGGCTTATAAAGAACAAAAAAATGCTGCGGTAGAAATGCAAAATATTACAGAGCAAAAACTTCAGTTTTATAAATCAATTATTGAACTTAAAGATGATAAACTTACTAGTGAAGATTTTGTCGATAAAGTAAAAAATGAAGTTTTAAATGATAATATCTATGTTTATACCCCAAAAGGGGATGTTATAGAAATGCCTAGAGGTGCTACTCCAATAGATTTTGCCTATAGAGTCCACTCTCAAGTTGGAGATAAAATGATCGGAGCTATTGTTAATAATAATATGGTACCTTTAACTTATGAACTTAAAAATGCTGATATAATAAAAATAATAACTAATAATAACTCAAAAGGACCTTCTAGAGAATGGCTTAATATTGTAAAAACAACTGGTGCTAAAAATAAAATAAAAAGTTTTTTTAATAGAACTACTAAAGAAGATTATATTGCTCAAGGAAAAGATTTACTAGAAAAAGAACTTAGAAGAAGAAAAATTCCTGTAGCAGAATTTATGGATCAAGATAATTTAGATAGAATATATAAAGAATTTAAACTTGATAGTGTAGAAGATATTTATCTTAATATTGGTAATAATAAATTTTCTGCTAAAAGTATTGTAAAAAAAGAAGAAAATCAAAAAGAAGAGAAAAAATCTCAAAAAATAGAATTCAAAAAAAATGACAATGACATAGTAGTAGGAAAAACTAAAAATATTGAAACTCATATTGCTAATTGTTGTCTTCCAGTTCCTGGAGATGAAATAGTGGGATACATTACTAAATCAAATGGAATAAGGATTCATCGTAAAGATTGTAGTAATATAGAATTTTTTGATGATAGAAAAATAAATGCTACTTGGAATCCAGATTCTGATAGTAAATATAATAGTGAGATAATTATTCACACTACTTCTAGTGAAAATATAATAGTAGATATTGTTCAAACTGCAGTATCTATGTCTATTGTAGTAGAAAATGTTAATTTAATTAATAAAAGTAGTAGTAATGTTTATTCAGTTGATGTTTTAGTTAAAGATTTAACAGATTTAAATAAGTTTATGACAAAACTTACTAAACTAAAGTATGTTAACGATGTAGAAAGGATTAAAAGATAATGAAAGTAGTAATTCAAAGAGTCAAGGAAGCAAGTGTAAAAGTAGATAAAAAGATAGTTGGAGAAATAGAAAAAGGATTACTTATTTTAGTGGGCTTTACCGAAGGAGATGGAAAAGAACAAATAGATTGGATGGTTAATAAAATAACAAATTTAAGGATATTTGATGATGAAAATGGAGTAATGAATTTATCAGTAAAAGATATAGAAGGTTCTATTTTATCAGTTTCTCAGTTTACTTTATATGCTGATAGTAGGAAAGGTAAAAGACCAAGTTATATTAATGCTCTTAAAGGAGAATCTGCCATTAAATTATATGAATTATTTAATGAAAAGTTAAGAAGTACTAATATTACTATAGAAGAAGGTATTTTTGGAGAAGAAATGGAAGTATCACTTGTTAATGATGGTCCTGTTACGATAATTTTAGAAAAGTAAAATTAATTATTATAAGAAACTTATTTTTTAGATCTAGCAAATAGAAAACTAAAGATTTTTTAAGAATGTAAAAAGTTAAATTTTTAACTTTTTTTGTTATATTTTTCTTTTACTACTAATATATTTTACTAGTAGGAGGGATTATATGAAACAGACAATACCTTTTAAGAAAGATATAACTTTTAAAACTAAAATAGGAGAACTTACTGCTATTTCTTTAGATAATGATCTTACTTTAAAAGGAGAAGATTTAATAGTAGGCAACTTTTATATAAGTGGAAATTATAAAATGCTCGAAGGCTCTGTTCAAGAAGAAGAATATAGTTATAAGATTCCATGTGAGATTGCAATTAGTGATGAATATGATACTTATGATGCTACTATTGATATTGATGACTTTTATTACGAAATAATTAATGATGAAATTTTAAGAGTTAACATAATATTAATACTTGATAATTTAGAAAAAAAAGAAAACTATTTAAAGGAAGAAGATAGAAAAGAGAATATAGAAATATTAAATGATGAACTAGATAATGAAGAAGAAAACTTGGATATTGAAGAGGAAAAAGCAATTGATAAAGAAGAAAAAGTATTTGAAGATGAAATAAAATTACCCTTAGATGAAGAGTTCGAAAAAAAAGAAGTAATAGATAAACCAAAGGATAATCGTGCTATGTCTTTTTATGAAGCAAAAGAAAAAGTAAAGAAACAAAGTGATACTTATTTAACATATAAAGTATATATTTTTAAAGAAGAAGATACAGTAGAAAGTGTTTTAGAAAAATATAATATAACTAAAGAAGAACTTAGTGATTATAATAATTTAGATGAAATTATGATAGGCTCTAAACTTGTAATACCTAGTTCTAATGATTGATTATAAATTATTAAAAAGAAATGGTATTACTCCAAAGAGTATAAAAAAGATAAATAATTCTTTTTTAGTTGATACAGGATTAAAAAAATATGTTTTAAAGGACAAAAAGACAGACATTGATAAAAAATTTAATTATTTATTATCAAGAAATTTTGATTATTTTCCAAAACATATTTCAGTAGGAGATTATGATATTTATGAGTATATAGAAAATGCTAATATTTCTGATGAAGAAAAATTATATGAAATAGTTGATTTAATGAGTTTATTACATACTAAAACTACTAGATATAAAAATATTGATATCGATGATTATAAAGTCATCTATGAAGACTTAGACAAAAAAATAAATTATTTAAATATTTATTATAGTGAGTTAAATGATTTAATAGATGCAGAAATATATATGTCACCATCTCATTATCTTTTAGCGCTTAATATGTCCAAAATTTATAGTGCTCTTTCTTTTTGCAGGGAAGAATTAGATAATTGGTATGAACTCATTAAAAATAATCCTAAACAAAGAGTAGCTTATATTCATAATAATCTAGATCTTGATCATTTAATAAGAGATAATAGCCCTTATTTAGTAAGCTGGGAAAAGTCTAAAGTTGATTTACCTATTTTTGATTTAATAGATTTATATGATAAATATTATCAGAAAACAGATTTTGATATATTATTAAATAATTACCAAAAAAGATATCCTTTAAAAGAAGAAGAATTAAAATTATTTTTTATAAAAATATCTATTCCTGAAAAAATAGAATTTGATATAGATGAACTTGAAAACACAAGAAGAGTTAAAAAAGTACTTGAAATGTTAAATAAAGGAGACAAGCTTATTAATCCTTATTATAGTAAAAGTACTGATTAATTCTTTTTTTTACTCCCCAAATTTTACAGATAAGATGAATAATCCTAAAAAAATTAAAAAATCTCTTGAAACACATAATATTTTAAGATATAATTTTTATAGAATGAAAGGGTGTTATTATGTTAGGGAAAATAGTAGAAATAAGAGATGAAAAAGTAAAAATAAAAATGTCTATTGATATAAAACTTCAACCAAGTTTATCTAATTTACATGTTGTTTTTGAAGAGGACGGAAAAAAAGTAGTTGGAGAAATTACTACAATAGATGAAGAATATTTAACAATTGTTATAATTGGAGAAATAATTGCAGGAAGATATTATCCAGGGGTTCAAAAAAAGCCAAGTTTTAAAGCCAGTGTTAGAATAATTAATATGGAAGAGCTTTCTCTTATTCTTGGACCATCTACTCCGAGTAATGGAACGTTTTATTTAGGAGAATCTTCTATATATAATAATTATGGTATAAATATTGGAATAAATAGTTTCTTTTCTAATCATTTTGCTATTATAGGAAACTCTGGATCAGGTAAAAGTTGTGCGACTGCAACAATTTTACAAAATTTATTTTATTCAAACAATGCTCCAGTAAATTCTAATATATTTGTTTTTGATGCATACGGAGAATATCATCATTCATTCTCTAAATTAAGTGAAGTAAATCCTAATATTGCTTATAAAAGTATTACTACTAATCCTCACGATCCTACTGAAGAACAATTAAAAGTACCTCTTTGGTTAATGGGAACTGATGGAATAGCTATGCTTTTAGATGTTAATGATCCTAATCAAATTCCAATAATTGAGAAGACTTTAACTCTTTTACCAATTCTATCTAGAAATGATGAAAGTGTTCAAAAATATAAAAATCATATTATAGCTAAATGTTTAAGAGATATTATCTTAACAGGAAAATCAGCATCAAGTGTTCGTAATCAAATTATATCTGTTTTAACTTATTATAATACTCCTGATCTTAACTTAGATTTAAAAATAGTAGAACCAGGATATACTAGAACTTTAAAACAATGTTTATATGTAAACGATAATGATAGCATGGCTGCTATTGAAAAAGTAGTCGGAGCAGTAACTCATTTCATTATTGATGATTTAGATTATACAGTGAGTGAACCAGTTCCATTTACTTTAGAAGATTTTGATAAAGCATTATCATTTGCTCTTATTTCTGAAGGTATCTTAAAGAGTGATAAAGTATATGACTATGCTAATATTTTAGCAGTTCGTACTAGTAGTTTGATAGAAGGACAGTATAATTCTTACTTTGATTGCAGAGAATATGTAACAGAGGAAGAATATATAAATAGATTGATGACTACAAGCGATGGTAGAAAAGCTCAAATCCTTAATTTTAATATTAATTACGTAGATGATAGATTTGCTAAAGTTTTAGTAAAAGTTTTATCAAAGATCTTGTTTAATCAATGTGTTACTGCACCAAATCGTGCTAGTAAAGCTTATCATATTTTGATTGAAGAAGCTCATAGATATGTTCAAAACGATACTGATACAAAGTTATTTGGATATAACATATTTGATCGAATTGCAAAAGAAGGACGTAAATATGGTATTTTGCTTGGATTCATTACTCAAAGACCATCTGAAATAAGTGAAACTGCTATCAGTCAATGTTCTAATTTCTTAATATTTAGAACAATGCATGCTAGAGATGTTAACTATCTAGAAACAATGATGCCTAATGTTACTAAAGATACAATAAATACTATAAAGACTTTACAACCTGGTACTTGTATGACTTTTGGTTCAGCTTTTAAAATACCAATTTCAGTTAAACTTCAAATGCCAAACCCTGCACCACTTTCAAGTAATGCTCAAATAGAACAAATTTGGTATTGACAAAAATAAAAAAAATTGATATTATTCATAACAAGTTGTGATTACGAAAGAAGTAGTAACAAGTAAAACTTATTCAAGTGAGTTTGGAAATAGTGTAAACCAAATAATAAGTTCTTGTGAACGTATCTTTCTAGCAAAAAACGTATATCTTGCGTTAAAGATTAAAGTGCATAGAAATTCTATTGACATAAGGTGGTACCGCGAAAATATTCGTCCTTATAAAATAGAATTTTTATTTTTTAGGAGGAAAAAACATGAGTAAAATTAAAGAAACAGAAATTTATTTAGGAAAAATAATTAATGAATTAGGGTATGAAGTAGAAAAAGTTAAATTAGAATCAAGTTCTATGAAAAATCTAGGGCAGTTTCAGCTTAATATAGCTATGCCTCTTGCTAAAAAATATAAAAAGAATCCAAGAGAAATAGCGGACGAAATAGTAAGTAAACTAGATGATAGATTTGTTAATGTAAATATAGCAGGACCAGGATTTATAAATTTATCATTTAGTGAAAAAGAACTTTTAGAGTATAGTAATAAAGCTATAAATAATTTTGATATTCATATTGATAGAGAAGAACCTAAAATGATTATAGTAGATTATGGAGGAGCAAATGCTGCTAAAGCACTCCATGTTGGACATATGAGGGCAGCTAACATAGGAGAAGCCTTAAAAAGGCTTGCTAAGCTTTATAATAAAAATGTTCTCGGAGATGTTCATCTTGGAGATCTAGGACGTCAAGCTGGAATGTTAATATCAGAATTAAAACTTGAGAGACCAGATCTTCCATATTTTGATCCAAATTATAAAGGAGAATACCCAAAGATAGATTTAACAACTGAAGATTTAGGAAGAATGTATCCAAAAGCTAATATTGCAGCCAAAGAAGATCCAAAAAGAATGGAAGAAGTTCGATTTATAACAGCAGAAATTGACAAAGGAAATGAAGTATACACAAAATTATGGAAACAAATGGTTGATATTTCCTCAGTAGAAATAAAGAAAATATATGAAGAATTAAATTGTAATTTTGAACTTTGGGAAGGAGAACTTGATGCCTTTAAAGAAATACCTGAAGTACTTGAAATAATGAAACCTTTCTTATATGAATCAGATGGAGCACTTATCATGGATGTTGCAAATGAAAATGATTCAAAACCAATGCCACCTTTAATGGTAATAAAAAGTGATGGTGCCACAATATATGCAACTCGTGATTTAGGAACAATTCATTCTAGAATGAAAAGATTTAAACCTGATGAAATATGGTATGTTGTAGATCAAAGACAAGCACTTTATTTTGAACAAGTCTTCCGTGGTAGTTATATTTCAGGTCTTGTACCAAAAACAACTCTTCTCGCACACTTTGGATTTGGAACAATGAATGGAAAAGATGGTAAACCATTTAAAACAAGAGATGGTGGAGTATTAAAACTGTCTGATTTAATGGATTTAGTAAGAGAAGAAATAGATAAAAGAATAAAACCAGAGATAACTGGAGATGAAAGAGAAAAAATAAAAGAAAAACTTACTATTGCAGCTATAAAATTTGCAGATCTTTCTCCAATAAGAAAAACAGATTATATCTTTGATCCAGTTAAATTTAGTTCATTCGAAGGTAAAACAGGACCTTATATTTTATATACAATGGTTCGTATAAAATCAATTTTAAATAAGATTGATAAAAACAAAGATTATAAAATAGAAAAGATAGTAAACGAAGATATGGAAAATATCTTAGTAAAAATAGTTGAGCTTTCTAGAACTTTAAAAAGTTCTTATGATGAAAAAACTTTAAATTATATAACAGATTATCTATATGATTTATGTAGCCTGTTCAATAAATTCTATTCTAAGTATAATATTATAAATGAAAAAGATGAAAAAGTTAAAGATTCTTATATTGCTATGATAAATTTAATTTATAATACTTGCTTTAAGTTACTTGATACTTTAGCAATAGAAACAGTTGAAAAAATGTAAAAGAAGCTAAATATTTTCTAGTTTCTTTGTTTTTATATTTGTACTTATAAAAAGTTCATTAATATTATCTTTTTCTTTTTCAATTCTTATTTTATAAATAATTTCATCACTAAAGTTTTTTTCTATAATCTCTAAACTTTTAGTCAAACTGTTAAGAAGTTTTAAATCATCATAATTTGACTTAATTTCATAGTAATTATACAAGATATAGTTTTCTACTATAGTAAGTTTAAGAGCCTCTCTACAAGCTTTACTATATGCTCTAATTAAACCTCCAGCTCCTAGTTTTATACCTCCAAAGTATCTAATTACTACTGCTAAAACATTAACGAGATCATTTTTAATGAGTACTTCCATAATTGGTGCCCCTGCGGTACCACTTGGTTCTCCATCATCAAAATATTTTTGTTTATTAGCAAGTTTAAAAGCATAAGTTATATGGGTAGCATCTTTGTATTTTAAAGAAATTTCTTTTAGATAAGACTCTATTTTTTCTTCATTATCTACATATTTTAAACAGCAGATAAATCTTGAATTTTTTATAACAATTTCATTCATAACATCATTTTTTATAGTTTTCATCCCAATCACCAATTTCATTATAAACTGATATTTCATATTTTACAACATTATCATTTCTAGTGTATAATTATAATAAACCATTCAAAAAGGAGGATAACTTCATGAAAGAAAAATTAAAACTTGTTCCTGAAAAACCCGGTTGCTATCTTATGAAAAATAAAGATGGTTTAATAATATATGTAGGAAAAGCCAAAAATTTAAAAAGACGGGTTAATTCTTATTTTAATAAAATTCAAACTGGTAAAACTAAAGTTTTAGTAAGTCAAATAACAGACTTTGAATATATAGTTACAAATAGTGAAACAGAATCTCTTATTTTAGAGATAAACTTAATAAAAAGATATAATCCTAAGTATAATATTCTTTTAAAAGATGATAAAACATATCCTTATATAGTTTTAACAAATGATAAATATCCTTCTCTTAAAATAGTAAGAAGTAAGTCAAGGAAAAAAATAAAAGGTAAAGTTTTTGGACCTTTCCCTGGAGTTATGAGTGCTAAAAACACAGTTAATTTAATAAATAGAATTTATCCTCTTAAAAAATGTGATAAATTAAAGAAGAAAGTTTGTTTATACTATCATATCAATGAATGTCTTGGTTATTGTGAAAAAGAAGTATCGAAGGAAATTATTAATTCAATGATTGAAGATATTACAAAAATTTTAAATGGAGATTACAAATTCTTAACTAAGAAATTAGAAGAAGCTATGGAAAAAGCAAGTGAAAATTTAGAATATGAAAAAGCTTTGGAAATAAAAAATCTTATTGAAGATATTGAAACTACTATCAGTAAACAAATAATAGTATCCAATATAAAATATAATTTTGATGTTTTTGGATTTTACGAAATTGATAATTTTTTAGCTATAGAAACAGTTTTTATTAGAGATGGAGTAGTAATAGGAAAAGTAAATAAAATAATTAATGATTATTTAGATAGAAATGATGCTTATATAAGATATATCATAGATTTTTATGATAAATTTCCTCTTCCTAAAAAAATAATAGTAAATGATATTCCAGAAGTAAAAATGTTAGAAAGTATTTTAGATATAGCAGTTCAGATACCTAAAAAGGGTGATATAAAAAAAATACTTAATATGGCTAATGTCAATGCTGAAATTTCTTCAAAAGAAAAAATAGAAAGAATAAGAAAAGACGATCTTATAAGATACGAAAGTATAGAAGATTTAAAAAGAATTTTATCTTTAAAAAAATTAGAAAGAATAGAACTTTTTGATAATTCACATCTTTTTGGAACTTATTATGTTGGGGCTATGGTTGTTTTTAAGGATTTTTTACCAGATCGTAATGAATATCGTAAATATAAAATTGATAGTCATACTAAAGATGATTTAACTGCTATGAAAGAAGTAATTTATAGAAGATATCAAAAAGCTTTACTTGAAAAAACACAATTACCTGATTTAATTATAGTAGATGGTGGCTCACTTCAGATTAGTGCTACAAAAGAAGTTTTAGATAGTTTAAAATTAGATATTCCTTTAATAGGACTAAAAAAAGATAAGAGTCATAAAACATCTAAACTTGTTTTATCTAATCTTACAGAAATAGACATAAAAAACAAAAATTTGTTTGTTTATCTATATAAAATGCAAGAAGAAGTTCATCGTTTTGCTATAACTTATCACAGAAATATTAAAAATAAAGGGATGCTTCAAAGTATTTTAGAAGACGTTCCAGGAATTGGAGAAAAAAGAAGAAAAGAACTCCTAAAAAAATATTCTAGTTTATCAAAGATCAAAACTGCTTCAGTAGAAGAATTAAGTGAAATAATTCCAGAAGAAGTAGCAAAAAGTCTTTTAGAATTTTTAAACAAAAAGGAGGAGAAACAAAAATGACAAAAGCGGAAAATTTTAATCAAAGCGAAAATAAGAAAAGATTACCTAAATGGTTAATAATTGTTATCATATTAGTATTCATATTTGTTTTTTTACCAAGCATGTTTTTGACAGGATTTCTAGTTTATTATGATTTTAATGAAGACAAAATTATAAATAGTAGAATAAATGAAGATTTAGAAATTTTAAAACAAGTAACAGGGACATATAATGATGAAACTAACACTTATATAATTACTGGATATATAAAAAATAAAAGCAAGAGAATATATGAAGATATAGAGATAAGTTATGTATTATATGATGAAAATAATAATATAATTGGAATAGCAGAATCTCATTTAGAAAAACTAGATAAGAATAAAACATGGAAGTTTGTAGCAGAATATACTGGAAGTAATGCTAAAAATATAAGTCATTTTGAAAAATCTAGTTTTACTGCAGATTATGAAACATGGTTAGATTAATTATATAAAGTAAGAAAAAAATGAAAAAAGTATAAAACATAAAATTTTAGAGGAATAAATTATAAAAAAAAATAAAAATGCTTAAGGAGAAATTTAAAGTTTCTTCTTATTTTTATGCTTTAAATCTTATAATTGGCCATTTTACATTTCTATTACTATAGTTTATAGTGATAAAAAAGGAGGAAATATGCATGAAAAATATTTATGAAAACAATGCTTTGAAAATATTAGAAGAAGATTTAAAAGGGCATGATTATTTAGATCCAATGAAAGATATAGTGTTTAAAAGTATCTTAAAAAAAGATAAGAAACATATTATAGTAAGAATAATAATAAAGGAACTTTTAGGACTAGAATTTTTTGATATAAAGGAAAAAGATAGTGGATTTACTGCCAAGGGAAGAAATCAAAGAGGAGAAGCATGTGACTATATGGTAACAGTAGAAGGAAAGACCATATCTTTAGAGTGTAATAAAAACTATGATAATAGATTATTTGCAAGAAATATAAGTCATTTAAGAAGAATGATAATTGGAGAAGATTTTGAATCTATTCAAATAAATATAGACAATTATGACATAGGAGGAGAAGATAAATTAATATATGAGTATTGTTTAAGGGAAAAAGAAGGTAAGGGGAAGGAAATATACGAAAATTTAATAAAAATATTTCATATAAATATGCCAAAACTAGAAAAAATAGTATATAATAAAGTAAAGCTTTCTGAGTTTGAAAAGGTATGTATGATATTTAGGATAAGAGATAGAAAAAGGCTCGAAAAGCTATTGAAAGGTGATGAAGAGTTGATGGAATTAGGAAAGATAGTAGAAGATATTTCAACTGATGAAGATTTATATGAAAAGTACACAAAAAGTGAGTTAGAAAGTATAATAGAGATAGAAAAGAAGTCTAAAGAGTTAGCAGAAGAAAAATTTAAAGAGATAAAGAAACAAAGAGTTAAAGAGTTGGCAGAAGAAAAAGCAAAAGAGCTAGCAGAAGAAAAAGCAAAAGAGCTGGCAGAAGAAAAAGCAAAAGAGCTGGCAGAAGAAAAAGCAAAAGAGTT
>JBJEDW010000083.1:0-64984 GCA_051872415.1 Bacilli bacterium | reverse complement strand
TGGCAGAAGAAAAAGCAAAAGAGCTGGCAGAAGAAAAAGCAAAAGAGCTGGCAGAAGAAAAAGCAAAAGAGTTAGCAGAAGAAAAAACTAATGAAATGAAAGAAGAAATGGCTCGAAAAATGATTAAGGACAATATAGATATCCAAAATATTGCAAAGTACACAGGACTTAAAGTAAAACAAATAGAGAAACTTATAAATTAGTACTCTATTTTTTTGTCTAAGATTTGTAAACAAAATTAAAAAAAATTTTACTTTGTTCTAACCTGTGATATAATGAACATAGAGTAGGAGGAAGGCAAATGGCTAAGAAAAAAAGTAGAAGTAAAAGTAAAAAAGAAAAACCAACATATTTGGCTGAACTATATGGAATAGCCTTAATATTAATAGCAATTCTAGGAATAGGAAAATATGGTCCAATTGGACGTGGCATTGCTTCGTTTGCTTTATTTTTAGTAGGAAATTTATATTTCTTTTTATTGCTTATAGTCTTGATTATAGGCATTTACATTATAATTAATAGAAAAAGTATCAATTTATTATCATCTAAAATGATAGGAGTCTATCTATTTGCAATTGGACTTGTTGTATTAATGCATCAAAACTATGTTTTAGATAATATGAAAACCAATAAAATTTTTACAGAAACTATTGATTACATTATGCTCGGTATAGAAAAAATAATGAATAAGAGTGTTCAAGTTGGAGTATTTAATACTGCTCTTGCTAATACTGGTGGTGGAATAATTGGGGCTATTTTTGCCTCACTATTCTATGCAATGTTTGAAGCCCAAGGAACAAAAATTGTTGTACCTATTCTTATGGTCTGTGGTTTTATGATTTTCACAGGATTATCTATTAAAGATATTTTAGATAAAGGAAAAGAAACTGCTAAAAACATAAAATCTAAAAAGCATGAAACAGAAAAACCTTTGAAAGAATCCAAAGAAGATAAAGATTCTAAATTTAAAATAGTTGATCATAATGATGATGAAAAATTAGTTGTTCATGACATCAAAGAACTTACTAAAGTTCCAGAGAAAAAAGAAACTGATATCAAAGCATCTACTGCGAGTGTTAATAAAAGTTATGTTTTACCTCCAATGGATTTACTTGATATAGGAAAGAAAAATAAAAAAGGAACTGATCATGCTTTAATTGAAAAAAATATTTCTATTTTAGAACAAGTTTTAAAAGATTTTGGTATAAGTGGAAAAGTAGTTGAAGTAAATATTGGTCCTACCGTAACTCAGTATGAGCTTTCTTTATCCTCAGGTACTAGAGTATCAAAGCTTTTAACAATAAATAAAGAAATATCACTTGCACTTGCTAAGAAAGATGTTAGAATTCAAGCGCCAATACCAGGAAAAAGTACTGTTGGAATTGAAATGCCTAATGAAGCACCACAAATGGTAAGTTTAAGAGAAACTCTAGAGTCGATGCCTAAACAAACTAATTCCTCAGTCTTAGCAGTAGGACTTGGAAAAGATATTATGGGTAAGGTTAAATGGTGCGAAATAGATAGAACACCACATCTTTTAGTTGCTGGGGCAACAGGATCAGGTAAATCTGTTTGTATAAATGATATTATTGTTTCAATTTTAATGAAAACAAGACCAGATGAAGTAAAACTAGTTTTAGTGGACCCTAAAAAGGTGGAACTTTCTATTTACAATGGAATACCTCATTTACTTACTCCAGTTGTAACAGATCCTAAAAAAGCTTCAATTGCCCTTAAAAGAGCAGTATCCGAAATGGAAAGAAGATATGACTTATTTGAAGAATCTAAAACAAAAAATATTGCTGGATACAATAAAATGATTGATGATAAGAATGCAAAACTTTCTGATTCAGAAAAACTTCCAAGAATGCCTTATATTGTTGTAATTGTAGATGAACTTGCAGATCTTATGCTTGTCGCAGGTAAAGAAGTAGAAGATTCAATTATGAGAATTACTCAAATGGCTCGTGCTGCTGGTATTCATCTAATTATTGCAACTCAAAGACCATCAACTGATGTAATTACCGGACTTATCAAGGCCAACATCCCATCAAGAATATCTTTTGCAGTCTCATCAAGTATTGATTCACGTACTATTTTAGATATGGTCGGAGCAGAAAAACTACTTGGTAAAGGAGATATGTTATTTCTTCCAATGGGAGAAAACCAACCAGAAAGAATACAAGGTGCATTTATAAGTGAGCAAGAGATTTTAAAAGTAGTAGATTACACAGTATCTCAACAAAAAGCTTCATTTGATCCAAACTTTACTAATTTAGATCACGTTGATAGTGAAAGAAAAGAAAATACAGTTTCAAATGATAAAGAAGAGTATGATGATCCTTTATATAATGATATAGTAGAATTTGTAATAGAAAATCAAAAAGCAAGTGCTTCACTTCTTCAAAGAAGATTTAAACTTGGTTATAATAGAGCTGCTAGAATAATAGATCTTTTAGAAGAAAGAGGAATAATTGGACCACAAAATGGCTCTAAGCCTCGTGAAGTTTTAGTAAAACTTGAAGAAAATGATGAATAGGGAGGAAGTAATATGACACCACATATAAAAGCAAAAAAAGGTGAAATAGCAAAAACTGTTATTATGCCGGGAGATCCTAAAAGAGCAAAATTTATTGCAGATAATTATTTAGAGGATGTAAAACTTGTGAACAATGTAAGATCTATCCCAGCTTTTACAGGAAAATATAATGGTAAAAAGGTAACAGTAATGGCTTCAGGAATGGGTATGCCAAGTATTGGAATATATTCTTATGAACTATATAACTTTTACGAAGTAGAAGAAATAATAAGAATAGGAACATGCGGAGCTTTACAAGATAATGTTAACCTAAGAGATATCATAATTCCAACAGAAGTTTATACATTATCAAATTTTGCTTACCAACATAAAGGAGAAAATAAAAACAAAGAGCACCCTTCAAGCACTTTAAACGAAAAATTAATAGAAACCTCAAAAAAGCTTGACATTAATATTTTAACAGGTACAATAAATACTAGTGACTTATTCTACCTAGAATATACTGATTCAAAAATAGAAGAAGAAAGTCATTTAGCAGTAGAAATGGAAACATTTGGACTTTTCTATATAGCAAACTTTCTAAACAAAAAAGCAGCATCTGTCTTAACAGTTACAGATAAAATAAAAACTAATGAAAAGCTTACACCAGATGAAAGAGAAAAATCATTAGAAAGTGCTATAAAAATTATCCTAGAAGCATTATAAATATCAAAAAAAAGTTTATAATAAAAAGGGAGGGCTTATGCGAATAAAAGATATAAATAAAAATGGGTATAAATTGCACTTGATAAAAACAAAAAGATTCAAAACGGTTTTAATAAAAATAGTTTTTTGGAATAAACTACAAAAAGAAGATCTAACCCTAAGAAATATGCTAGTTAATAATCTTCTTTTTTCTTCTGCTAGATATAATACAATAAGAAAAATGGCTATAAAAAAAGAAGAACTTTTCAGCGCAGAATTATTTAGTAGAAATTATAGACGTGGAAATCAAATCATGACTGAAATAAATCTCTCAGTAATAGATGATAATTATTCTGAAGAAAAAAGTCTTAAAAATTCAATAGAATTTTTATTTGATATAATAAATAATCCTAACGTAGAAAATGATAAATTTAACGAAACAGCTTTTAAAATAAATTATGAAAAATTAAAAAGTGCTATCAAAAGAGAAAAAGAAGATCCTATGTACTGGGGCTATAAAAGATTTAAAGAATTAATAGGAAAAGATAATGTTCTTCCTACATCAATTTTAGGTACAGAAGAAGAACTAGAAAAAATAACTTCAGAGTCTTTATATAAATATTATCAAAGTTTTTTTGAAAATAATCATATTGATATATTTATCGTGGGAGATATTAATTTTAAAGAAATAGAAAAATTAATAACTAATAATTTCGATCCTAAAGCTAAAGATATTCCTTATAACAACATTTGTATATCTTATGAAAAAGAATTTTCTGAAGTTTGTGAACAATCAAAATTTAGCCAAAGTAAATTGATGATTGGAGCAAGTATAAGTGATTTAACTAAGCACGAAAAATTTTATGAGGGCATGTTATATAACATAATTTTAGGAAATTCTCCTAATTCAAAATTATTTCAAAATGTTAGAGAAAAAAACTCTTTTGCATATAGTATTTCATCAAGTTTAAATAGATTAGACGGACTTTTTTATGTATGCGCAGGGATATCTTCTAAAAATTATCAAGAAGCAAAAACAGAGATTTACAAACAATTTAAACAGATGCAAGAAGGAAGATTTTCTGAAAAAAGTCTAAAAGATGCTAAAGAAGTAGTATTAAGTGTTATAAAAGAAGTAGATGAATATCCTGGAGCTATTTTAGACCATTATTTCAATTTTCTATACCTTGGAAATGAAACTCTAATAAAACAAAAAGAAGAAATAAAAAAAGTAACTAAAGAAGATATTGTTAGGGTAGCTAATAAAATAAATATAGATACAATATTTCTTTTAAAGGAAGGTCAAAATGAAAGAATATCAAATTAATAATTTTAAAGAAAAATTATACTACGAAAAATTAGAAAATGGTTTAGAAGTTTTTCTTTTGCCAATGAAAAATAAACAAAACTTTTCATGCATGTATGCCGTAAAATATGGAGGAAGAGATATTAACTTTAAAATAAATGGAAACTCTATAACAACCCCAACGGGAATAGCTCATTTTTTAGAACATAAAATGTTTGAAAGAGAAAATGATCCATTTAAATTTTTCCAAAAATTTGGAACAGATGTTAATGCTTCAACTTCAAATGATTACACAGGTTATTACTTTGTAGGTAATAAAAGTTTTGAAAAAAGCTTAAAATATATTTTAAACTGGCTTCAAAAGTTAGAAATAACAGAAGAACAAGTAAAAAAAGAACAAGGAATAATATTAGAAGAAGCTAGTATGTATAAAGATAGTCCAGACAGGGTTTTATATAATAAAATAAAAGAAAATATTTTTATAAATGATCCTAGCAAAAATAAAGTAATAGGAACAGATGAAGATATTGTAAGTATTACTAAAGAAGAGTTAGAATTATGTTTTAATAACTTTTATACTCCTGACAACATGTATTTAATAGCAACAGGCAGTATCAATCCTGAAAAAGCAATTACTATAATTAAAGAAGAAACTAGTAATTTAACAAAAAATATAAACAAGATAGAAAAGGTATATTTAGAAGAGCCTAATGATGTAGCAAAAGAATATGAAGAAATAAAAATGAATGTTGAAATACCTAAAGTTGCAGTAGCATATAAAATACCAAAAGATAATTTTAAACATATTAAAATAACTTCATTTGAACTTGATATATATTTACATAGTCTTTTAAGTATAGGACTTGGAACTACTTCTAAAATAAGAGAAAAATGGTTAGAAGAAAATTTATTTTCAAGTAGTATGTACAGAATATTTGAAATAGAGTCTCATTATATAATAGAGTTATACGCAAATACTAATAAAGCAGATGAACTAATAGAAAGTTTAACAGAATATATCAAAGACATAAAAATAGATGAAGAAAGTTTTGAAAGAGAGAAAAAACTTTGGATAGCTAACGAAATAAGAACTATTGATAGCCCAGTAAATAGTCTTTATGAAGTACTTGATGATTTACTTGATTATAATAAAGTTATTCCAAATAAGATTAATATTATAAAAAAACTAAATTATTCTATTTTAGAAGAAGTTAAGAAAAGTTTATCTTTTGATACAAAAGCTATAGTAAAAGTTATTCCTAATAATTAAAATATTGTTTACTTAACAAGAGTTGACACCAAAATCCTTGCATATTATTAATATTTTTGTTATTATTTTTATAGAATAAGGAGTGGGTTAACATGGATTTTAGTATGTTTCTAGTATTTCCAGGAATACTGATAACTATTGGAGTAGGGCTATTATTATTATCCATAATTATCGTAATAATTGCCTATAAAACTGCTGATAAACCAGAATCTAGCAATTTAAATCAAATTGATTATAACAAAACTATAGAAAATGAAAATAATGAAAGTTTTAATAGTAATATATATGGTAGTACAAGCGAAAATATTAATAATAATAAACCCGAAGAAAAACCTAATGAAAATATGGAAAATAATCCTTTTTCAGAAGAGAAAACTCCAGAAAACATAGATAATAATGTTGAAACTAATCTAGAACAAACAAAAATATTTAGTTTTCCAGATAATTCTGCGTTAAAAGAGGAATTACCAAAAGTTGAAATTCCAAAAAAATTAGAAAATGAAGAAAAAATGGATGCTTTCGAACAAGAGTTTGAAAAAGCAGAAGATAAAAAAATAGAAATGTTCCAACAACAAGAAATTCCAAAACAAGAGATAATGGAAGAGAAAGTAGATGTCTTCAAGCAAGAGTTTGAAAGTCCGAAAGAAGAAAAACAAATAGAAGTTTATCCAAAAATAAAAGATATAAAAACAGAAAAACCTGTAATTAATAGTATAAAACAACCTAAAATTGAAGAAGAGGAAGAAGAAATAGAAATTTTATAGTTTCTGTTTTTTTTTAATAATGAAGATAAATTTATTTAAAAATATATTTCCAAGTACACTTAAATATGTAATAATTTAAGTGTAAAAGGAAAAAATGAATATGAAATATGAAAATAAAATTTTAAATTTATTTAAAAATGGTTATTTGACTACTAAAGATGTTACTGATAATAATATTCCTAGGACTTATCTTACTAAACTTATCAAAGAAAATACAAAACAAATAAGATGATGCATAGTTAAAAACAATTTGATAAAGTTCTTTTTTTCTTATACAAAAATATAATTAAGTATAGGAAGGAAAGTGATAAAATAATGGATATATTAAAAGTATCATCTAAATCTAACCCAAATAAGGTAGCAGGAGCTTTAACTAACGTTTTTAGAGATAAAGGCATAGTAGAAGTACAAGCAATAGGAGCAGGAGCTTTAAACCAAGCAATAAAAGCAATAGCAATTTCAAGAGGTTTTGTAGCCCCTAGCGGAAAAAATCTAGTTTGTATTCCTGCATTTTCTGACATAAATATAGATGGTGAAGAAAGAACTGCAATCAAACTTATAGTAGAGGCTGAATAAGCCTTCTTTTTTTTACTTTACTTTTAATAAAGTCATTGTAAGACATTAGGTATAACTATTTATTTAAAACCAATCCTTATAATTTTTACTTGCATTAAAAAATGCAAATTAAAGAAAAAGTCTTTAAAAATTTTTCCTCTTATTATATAATTGCATTATAGGAGGAATGTAAAGTGAAAAAGAAAAATAAAAAAATTCGAAATACTATTTTTATAATTATTGATATTATTATTGTTTTGGTGGTAGCATATTTTGTTTTAGGATATTTAAATTTCTTTAAAATAAGTAAAAATCAAGAACCATTATTTGCAGGGGAAAAGAAAGAATATACTAAAAACGATGGAATAGTCACAGTTCATGATTATACTATTTATAAAATTGTAGAATATAAAATACCAGCTCAAAACATTACTTATAGTATGAAACTTTGGTTTATGGATGATGTAAAATAACATGAAAAATAAGGATGGCTTTTTATCAATTGTTAAAGGCCTTATAACAGGAATAGGAAGTTTAATTCCTGGCATAAGTTCTGCATCTATTATTATATCTTTAAGTTCTTACGAAGAGTTTATTAAGTCTTTAGCAAATATATTCAAGAAAAAGAATAAAGCCTTATTTTTAATAACAATACCTTTAATAATAGGAATAATTATTGGTCTTTTTGCAGGTTCTCATTTAGTAACTTATTTCTTAGATAACTATAAAACTCAAACTATTTTTCTATTTATTGGACTGATAGCAGGAGGTTACATGCTAATCATAAGAAAAGAAAGAATAAAACCTACTAAATCACTAATAGTTATCTTTTTAATGGTATTCATTTTATCTATTTTAGGTATTGTCTTTATCAAAAATAGCAAAACTTTATATATGCCAGAATATTTAATGCCTATTTTTTCAGGGATTATAACTGCTATAGCTATAATAGTACCAGCTTTTTCTGCAAGCACTTTTTATATATTATTAGATAAGTATGAATATGTTATAACCTCTTTAAAAACATTTTCTCATCTTTCAGATTTTTTGATTATAGTAGTATTCATATTATCTATTTTGATAGGGCTTTTATTAATATCTAAATTAATTTATTATTTTATGCGAAAATATAGATCATACTTTTTTGTAGTAATATCTGCTCTTATGGCTTCAAGTGTTGTAATAGCTCTTCTTGAAATAAAACATTTTACAATTGATTTTGTCAATATATTTACATCAATCCTTGCATTTTTATGGGGATATCTTTTGGCTAAGAATATTGAAAAAGAATAGTGTTAAATAAAACACTGTTTTTTATCAAAAAATATCAAAAAATGTCAAAATATCATATTGACTTTTAAGTTTCTTAATAGTAATATCAATTTAGAAACTATTAAGATAATAAGGGAGGTAATATTAATGATCACTTTAGATGAAAATGCAAAAATGCTAACAGTCATTAAAAGAGATGGAAAAAAAACAAGTTTCGAAGAAGAAAAGATTGCTATAGCAATCAAGAAAGGCTTTGACAGTATAGAAAATTCCCCTTATACTGACAAAGATATAACTAAAATTTATGAAGCTGTCATCAAAGATATAACAAAGAATTATCAAGATAAGAAGAGTATCAAAATTGAAGATATTCAAGACTTAATTGAAGAAAAATTAAAAAAGTATGAATATATGGATGTCTATGATAGATTTTCTACTTATAGAGCAATGAGAACAAAATCAAGAGAAGTATTTAAATCCAAAGAACATAAATTTTTAAAATCAATTGAAGCACTTGGCATGGAAGATGCTAAAAATGTTGATGCTAAAAGAGAAAATGCTAATGTAGATGGCGATACTGCTATGGGAACTATGCTTCAATTTGGAAGTACTTTAACCAAAGAATTTGCTAAAAGTTATTTAATGAAACCTAAATTTGCAGAAGCTCATGATAAAGGTGCTATTCATATTCATGATATGGATTTTATGCCAATGGGCACTACTACTTGTTGTCAAATAGACTTAAATGAACTATTTTCTGGTGGCTTTTCAACAGGACACGGTCATTTAAGAACCCCAAATAGTATTATGAGTTATTCAGCCCTTGCAGCAATAGCAATTCAATCTAATCAAAATGATCAACATGGTGGACAATCAATTCCAGCCTTTGATTATTACATGGCTCCTGGAGTAGTTAAAACTTATAAAAAAGAACTAAAACAAGAAATATATGATTACTTAGAATTAGAAGGATTCTTAAACTTCATAAAATTTAATAAAATAGAAAAAGAAATAGATAAAATAACTACTATTGATTATGATATTAGTAATCTAGATAGTTTTGCTAAAGAAGAAGAAAGAGTTTTAAAGATTTTTAGACTTGCTAATAAAAAAGCTTTAGAAAAAACTGATAGAATGACTTATCAAGCAATGGAAAGTTTTATTCACAATCTAAACACAATGCATTCTAGAGCAGGAGCACAAGTGCCTTTTTCTTCAATTAATTTTGGAACCGACACATCAAGTGAAGGAAGAATGGTAATTAAAAATTTCCTTTTAGCAACAGATGCAGGACTTGGAAGAGGAGAAACACCAATTTTCCCTGTATCTATTTTCAAAGTAAAAGAAGGGGTAAATTATAATAAAAAAGATCCTAATTATGATTTATTCCATTTAGCATGTGAAGTATCTGCTAAAAGATTGTTCCCTAACTTTTCATTTATAGACGCGCCTTTCAATAAAGAATATTATAAAGAAGGTGATTATAAAACTGAAGTAGGATACATGGGATGTAGAACTAGAGTTTTAGGAAACGTTGTTGATTCAAATAAAGCTATAACTCCAGGAAGAGGAAATCTTTCATTTACTTCAATTAATCTTGTAAGAATTGGAATAAAACATGGTATTTTAAATAATGATAAACCAGACTTTGATGGATTTTATGAAGAGCTTTCTTCAATGATGGATTTAGTAAAGGATCAATTATTAGAAAGATTTGAACTTCAATGCAAAAGAAAAGTATATAATTTTCCATTCTTACTTGGACAAGGAGTATGGATTGACTCTAAATCATTAAAAAATGAAGATAGAATTAAAAGAGTTCTAAAACAAGGCACTCTAAGTATTGGATTTATTGGACTTGCGGAATGTCTTAAAGCCTTAATTGGAGAACATCACGGAGAAAGCAAAAAAGCTTTTGATAAAGGTTATGAAATAATCAAGTTTATGCGTGATAAATGTGATAGTTATGCCCAAGAATATAAACTTAATTTTACACTTCTAGCAACTCCAGCAGAAGGTCTTTCCGGACGTTTTACTGCAATTGATAGATCAATTTATGGAAAAATAAAAGGTGTAACAGATAGAGAGTATTATACTAACTCTTTCCATGTTCCAGTACATTATAAAATAACAATTGATAAAAAAATCAAAACAGAAGCACCATTTCATGCTCTTACCAATGCTGGTCACATAACTTATGTAGAACTTGATGGAGATCCTACTTCAAATGTTAATGCATTCGAAAAAATAGTAAAACAAATGAAAGAATCAGGTATTGGATACGGAGCAATTAATCATCCAGTAGACAGAGACCCTGTCTGTGGATTTACCGGAGTAATTAATGACGTTTGTCCAGGTTGTGGAAGAACAGAAAAAGATGGTGTAAAATTTGAAAGAATAAGACGTATTACAGGATATCTAGTTGGAACAGTTGATAGATTTAACAATAGTAAAAGAGCAGAAGAAAGAGATCGTATAAAACACAATAAAGTTCGTGAAGAAAGTAAATCATCTAAATAATGAAAATAAGACTTGCAGATGACAATATTCTAACAGACAGCATAGTAGATGGCGAAGGTTTAAGAGCAGTTATTTGGACTCAAGGATGTTCTCACAACTGTAAGGGATGTCACAATCCAGAAACACATGATTTTAATAAGGGAATAGAAGTAGAAATAAGCAAAATAAAAGAAGAAATCAAAAAATTAAGACTACAAGATGGTATAACCTTGTCCGGTGGAGATCCATTTTTTCAAGCTAAAGCTTCTGCAGAAATAGCCAAATTCGCCAAAGAACAAGGACTTAATGTCTGGGCTTATACTGGTTTTCTTTTTGAAGACTTATTAAAGTCAAGTGATGCAAAAGAACTTTTAAATTATATAGATGTCTTAGTAGATGGAAAATTTGAATTAGAAAACAAAAGTTTAAATATTAAATTCCGAGGTTCCACTAATCAAAGACTTATTAATGTTCCAAAATCTTTAAAAGATGGAAAAACTAGAATAATAAAAAAATATGATAAAAAAGAAACAAAAAAAAGAAAGACTTTATTCGTATGATAGATAATTATATTTTATATAAAAATTTACCAACTCTTGACTTACATGGAGAAAATAGATATAGTGCAATAGTTTTAACAGAAGAGTTTATAAATAATAACTTAAAACTCGGTAATAAACTAATTGTTATAATCCATGGAATAGGAGAAGGTATTTTAAAAGAAAATATTCATAAGTTTTTAAAAACAAAAAAAGGGGTTAAATCATATAAAACAGATATTTTTAATCCTGGAACAACTATTGTTGAATTGTTTTAAATACTTATATTTAAAATATGTAAAAGCATAATAAAAGACCTTAATGATGAATCTACCCAAGGTTAACATCAAAGGTCTTTTATTTATTAATATTATTTTTGATAATATTAGCAATATTCATTTTTTCATTATCACCCAAATCATTCCAAAAAAGTTCCATCAAAACCCCAAGTCCTGGTAAAATAAGCTCATCACTTGTAATTACTGATTCATTGATCATAGCAATAATACTTTTTTCATCATCGTCTTTAATTTTAGAAATAACATTTTTCCTAATATCTAAATCCATTCTATCACCATTACTATTATGTAAATAAGATCAAAAAATATACTAAAAATGTTGAAAAAAAAGATTTACTTTAGTATACTTTAATAAAAGGAGATGATTAAATGATAGTAGGTATCATAATTGGAGCAATTGTATTAATTTTAGTTATATGGTTTTTCGCAACTTATAACAAATTAATTACTTTAAGAAACAAAAAAGATGATCAATGGTCACAAATAGAAGTACAATTAAAAAGAAGGGCGGATCTAATTCCAAATGTTGTTGAAACTGTAAAAGGATATGCAAAACATGAAAAGGGAACCTTTGAAGAAGTAATAAAAGCACGTAATACATATGTGAGTGCTAAAACTCCAGAAGAAGAAATGAAAGCAAGTGGAGCAGTTACTGAAGCACTTTCAAAATTATTTGCACTTTCAGAAAATTATCCTGAGTTAAAAGCAAATCAAAATTTCTTATCACTTCAAAATGATTTGAAAGATACAGAAGATAAAATTTCTTATGCTAGACAATTTTATAATGATTCAGTACTTACATATAATAATAAAGTAGAAATGGTTCCTTCTAATATTGTAGCAAACATGACCGGATTTAAAAAGGCAAGCTTTTTTGAAGCAGATGAAAAAGATAAGGAAGCTCCAAAAGTTAGCTTTTAATAATTGGACTTACCTTGTGTAAGTTCTTTTTATGTTATAATATAATATTATAAATGGAGGACTTTTTATGAAGAAAATTAAATATATTGTAATATTACTAATATCAATATTTCTTATAGGAAATGTTAATGCTCAAGATATAAAAGAAATCAATATGGATATAAAATTATCTCAAGATGGCACTGCTCATGTTACAGAAAACTGGAAAATATATTTTGATAAAGATGAAGATTTAACTGAAGTATATAAGCCATATTATAATTATGGAAATTCAGAATTTAAAAACTTTAAAGTTAGTTTAAATAATAATAATTATACTTATGTCGATAATTGGGACATAGATGAAGATTTTAATTATAAAAAATATAAAAATGGTTTTAATTATATAGATGATGGTATAGAACTTTGCTGGGGAATAAGTGAAAAAGGAAAAACAAATAATTATAAAATAACTTATGATATCACTAACTTTGTAGCAAAAGTATCAGATGCTGATATGGTTTATTGGACTTTAATACCAGAAAAACTAAACGATTCTCCAGAAAAAGTTTATATTAAAATATATAGTGATTTTAAATATGACGCAGATCTTCCTGTCTGGGGATATGGTAACTACGGAGGATATGCTTATGTTTATGATGGATATATAGAAATGTCTAACGATGGAGCACTTACTAGTGATGAATATATGACAATTTTAGTAAAATTTCCGAAAGATACTTTTACTAATAACAATACATTAGATGAAGACTTTGATTATTATTTAGATATGGCTAATAAAGGTGCAACAAGTTATGAAGAGTCATCATCATCATTTCTAGACTTTTTTATACCATGCGTTATAATTTTTGTAGTATTTTTTATCGGAGGTATTAAAAAATTTGCTATAAATATGACTGGATCTAAAAAAATAAAATTTGGTAAAACTAGCAGAAAGCTTCCAAAAGAAGTTAATTATTTTAGAGATATACCATGTGATAAAGATCTATATAAAGCATACTGGATAAGTAAAACTTATAAATTAACTAAAAAAGATACCAATCTTCTCGGAGCAGTACTTTTAAAATGGATAAAGGAAGGCAAAATAGAAATAAAAAAAGAGATAAAAGAAGGTATATTTAAAAAAGAAAAATCTTCAATTATTTTAAAGCAAAATTTAGAGTTTGAATTATATTTTGAAAAAGAATTATATAGTATGCTTTATGAAGCAAGTTTAGATGGAATACTTGAGGCTAAGGAATTTAAGATTTGGGCTGAAGCACATTATACTGAGCTCTATAACTGGTTTAGTAAAATTTTAGATTTTGAAACTGAAAAACTTGAAGGGGAAGGTAAGTTAACAAAATTATCAACTAATAAATATCAAACTACTGATTTATTGTTTCAAGAAGCAATACAGTTAAAAGGGTTAAAGAAATTTTTAGAAGACTTTTCACGAATTTATGAAAAGAATCCTATCGAAGTACATATGTGGCAAGAATATTTAATCTTTGCTCAAATCTTTGGAATAGCAGACAAAGTTGCTAAAGACTTTAAAGATATTTATCCAGATATGATACCAGATAATTATATGGAAGATTTAGATTTTATATATTTTGTATCTTATACTGGTATGAATAGTGCTGGAAATGCAAAATCGCGTGCAGAATCTTATGATTCCGGTGGTGGAGGATTCTCATCCGGTGGCGGAGGTTTCGGTTCTTTCGGTGGCGGAGGCTTCGGAGGAGGCGGAGGTCGTTAAAAAAATTATAGAAAATCCCTAAAAAGTAGTGTCAAATATTGACAATTTCTCCTTTTAGTGTTAGAATATAAGAGCAATAAAAAACGTGACATTCATGACTGGGGGAATTAATATGAAACAAGAAAGACCAAGTACATTTATATTAAATAGAGATGAAAAAAAATACTTTTTTGTCGAGGGTAATTATAGTTTTTTTACAGGACCTTATTACAATTTATATTATAGCAAAGATGAAAAACCTATTTATTATAAACCTGAAAGATTTGTTGAAATACACAGTTTAGATGAAAAGCAAAAAATAGAAGATTTCACTAAACAAGCTCTTTTGAATTTAAGTATTTTTCTAGGAAGTAGTGAAGATATAGATAAAACTTATAGTCAATTATATGATGTATATATGCAAGTGAAAGATTCAAGTGATGCAAAAAATCCAGCACTTAGTAATATAAATAAATCAAAATTGATCGAAGCTGTTGAAAATTATAACGATATAAAAAATAGATTTTATACAGGAACTGAAATTTCGTATGAAGAAGATTATAGATTAGTAACTCCAGAAGATACTAGAACTTTAGATAATGTTACATCAATAGATAATTATTTAGAGGACTCTATAGAAATAAAAGAACAAACAAAAGGAATTCAAAGAGTATTAAAAAAAGAAGCAGTGTAATTAAACCTGCTTTTACTTTTATATAGAAAGGATGATAATATGAAAAAAGTAACCCCAAAAATAATGCCTGGTTTTATGGAACTTTTACCAGAAGACCAAATTCTTTTTAATGAAATGGTTGATACAATAAGAAATACTTATGAAAGTTTTGGTTTTTTACCACTTGATACTCCAGTACTAGAATATTCAGATGTTTTACTAGCAAAAGCCGGAGGAGAAACCGAAAAGCAAATTTATCGTTTTAAGAAAGGTGAAAATGATATCTCATTAAGATTTGATTTAACTGTTCCTCTTGCAAGATATGCTTCACAAAGATATAATGACTTAGTTTTTCCATTTAAAAGATATCAAATTGGAAAAGTTTATCGTGGTGAAAGGCCTCAAAAAGGAAGATTTAGAGAGTTTTATCAATGTGATATTGATGTAATTGGAGAAAATCTTGATATTGTTTATGATGCAGAAATTCCTACTATTATTTATAATATATTTAAAAAATTAGATTTTGGAAAATTTACCATCCGTATAAATAACAGAAAACTATTAAATGGTTTCTTTGAAAGCTTAAATCTTCAAACAAAAGCAAGTGATGTTTTAAGAATAATAGATAAGTTAGAAAAAATAGGAATAGAAGAAGTGATTAAAGAATTAAAAGAACTTTCAGTTAACGAAGATCAAATTAAGAAAATAGTAGATTTTTTAAGTATTAAAGGAACAAATAATGAAAAATTAACAGCATTAGAAAACTTAAAACTAGAAAATGAATTATTTAATACAGGTCTAGAAGAACTAAAAAGTGTCATTGAAAAAGTAATTTCATTTGGTTTAGATGAATCGTTTTACATAATTGATCTTACCATTGCCAGAGGACTTGATTATTATACAGGTACTGTATATGAAACAATATTAGATGATTATCCATCTTTAGGTAGTGTTTGTTCTGGTGGAAGATATGATAACTTAACTTGTTATTACACAGAAAAAAGCCTAAAAGGAGTAGGAATTTCCATTGGGCTTACTAGATTATTTTATCAACTAAAAGAAGCTGGAATAATCAAAAGTAATAAAAAAACTTTATCAAAAGTCCTTGTGGTACCATTTGCTAAAGAAAACATGAATTATGCTTTAAAAGTAAGTACATCTTTAAGAGATAAAAATATAATTTGTGATGTATATTATGAAGAAAAAGGTTTAAAACAAAAATTAAAATATGCTAATAGACTTGGTATACCATATGTTTGTATAATTGGTGAGGACGAAGAAAAAGAAGAAAAAGTTACTTTAAAAAATATGGAAACAGGAGAGCAAAATAAAGTAACTATTGATGAAATGATAAATATTTTAAAATAGTATGGAATTCTATACTATTTTTTTTAATAATTTTATATTATAATAGTTGTGCGGTGATAATATGGAATTAAAAGATATGGAAAGAAGTATAATAAAAACTTATAAAAGAAAAATCTATGGTAGATTTTTAAAAGGTATAAAAGAATATGAAATGGTTAAAAATGGAGATCAAATAGCAGTATGTATCTCTGGTGGTAAAGATTCATTTTTGCTCGCTAAATGTATGCAAGAGATGAAAAAACATAGTAAATACCAATTTGAATTGAAATTTATTGTAATGGACCCAGGTTATACAAAAGAAAATTTAGAAAAGATAAAAGAAAATTTAAAAAAATTAGCCATTCCTGGAGTTATCTATAAAAGTAATATTTTTGAAAAAATAAAAGATACTGATTCCATTTGTTATATGTGTGCTAGAAAAAGAAGGGGTTCTTTATATGCAAAAGCAAAAGAGTTAGGATGCAATAAAATAGCACTTGGGCATCACTTTGATGATGTAATAGAAACAATTCTTTTAAATATTATTTATGCTGGAGAATATAAAACAATGATGCCTAAATTAAAAAGTACTAATTTTTCTGATATGGAACTTATTAGACCATTATACTTTGTAAAAGAAACTGATATAATCTCATGGAAGAATTATTGTGAGTTAGAATTCTTAGATTGTGCTTGCACTATTACTCAAAAAAAGCTTGGTAAAAGAAAAGAAATAAAAGAATTGATATCTTCTTTAAGAAAAATAGATAAAAACATAGATATACATATTTTAAAAAGTAGTGAAAATATAAACTTAGATGCTGTACTTGGATATAAAACAAAAGATGAAAATCATTCATTTTTAGAAAAATATTAGTGTAAAGTAGATTGTCTACCTCTTGTCTTACTATCAAATATTTGTTACAATATAATTGTCAGAGGATATTATTGTTAAACCGTACAAGCAACGATAAGGGAATCTAATTAATGTTCGGTGTGAATGCTTAAATTTAGTTTTAAGAATCCTAAAGACATTATGTGATTTACCACCTGTACATAAACAGGTTTTCGTTATATATTCTCTGGCTTTTTTATTTATAAAAAAATTTAATAGTTATATAATATAGTAAGAAGAATATATTTGGTGGTGTAAGTATGAAAAAGTTTTTGGTTTGTTTATTTTTTTGCTTGCTTAGTTTTTTGTTTATTTCCGATTGTCAAGCACTTGAAGTAGCAAGAGTTATTAATGGAGCAGGCTTAAACGTAAGAACAGGACCTGGTACTAATTATAAACTATCCGATAGTTTGAATTATAACGATAATGTTACTGTTACGAATACATCTGTTATTGCTTCTAGAAGTGGGTGTTTATCTGGGTGGTATCAAATTAATTATAAAGGCTATATTAGGTATGTTTGTAGTACTGGAATTAGTTTTTCTAATCCAACAGTTCATACTACTAATAAAAAAACTACTTTGTATGCTAGCACTAGTAGTAATTTAAATAAAATTGATGTTTCAAAAACAGCATTCACTGTTATTGATAGTACAAAGTATAAGTCGAACTTTTGTAAAAGCGGTCTTTATAAGGTTAATTATGATGGTTATACTAAATATGTTTGTAGTAGTAATGTTTCATATTATACTACAAATAGTAATGTAATAGTTACTAGTAATACTGCCAATATTTATTCTAGCATTACTAAAAAGAATATAATTGGAATTGCAAAGTATAATCAACCATTTACATTATATAGTAATAAAATTTATACCTATAAAAATAAACAATATTATGCAATTTATTATAAAGGAAAAAAAGAATATATTGAAAAGGCAAATGCTTTAAATACTAAATACAATTTTGTAGTTACAAACAAAAGTGGTGCTAATATTAGGAGTAGTGCTTCAACTAAATCAAAAAAACTTTTTACCATTAAATATGGTTCTGCTATATCAATTGTTGGTTCAAGCAAATACAGAGGCATTGGTTGTAATGCAGGATTTTATAAAATAAAATTATATAAAAAATATGGTTATATCTGTAGTAATCTTGTTTCTAGTTCATCTATAACTACTTACACAAACAAAACCACTAATATTTATACTTCAACTAATGCTAAATATAGAATTACATCGTTAGAAAATGACCAAAAAATAGTTGTTGCAAATTTGAATAAATATGAAGGTTATAATTGTAAAGACGGTTATTATAAAGTTAATATAAATCAAAGAACTGGCTATATTTGTAGTACCTATACTAAAATGCAAAATGAATATGCTACTAAAATTCCTGTTTTAACTTTTCATAGAATAGTTTCAGATGAATTAAAACAAACAAAATTTTTAAATGATGAATGGACTCATTCTTATGATGTCTTTACCAGTCAAATCGAATATTTATATGATAATGGTTACAAAACTATTAATTTAGATCAATTTTATTGTTGGTATAAAGGAAAGTGCAATTTCCCTAAGAAAACAGTTGTTTTAACTTTTGATGATGGTAATTTAGATGACTATTATTTAGTTATGCCCTTGCTACATAAGTATGGATTTAAAGGAACTACTTTTGTAGTGGGTTCTAGAACCCAAGAGCAAGAAAGTGGTCCTTATAATGAATCGGAAAGAGCATTTTTATCACAAGATGTAATTGATAAGGCTAAAACAGAGTATCCAAATCATGATTTTCAAAGTCATAGTTATAATTTTCATTTTTATGACAATAATGGTAAACAACATGTGAAAAATATGACTAAAGATCAAATAAGAGAAGATTTTGAGTTAAATAAAAAATATGGCTTTAAATATATGGCTTATCCATATGGAGCTTATACTAAAGATTTACAAGATGTAGCAAAAGAAAGTGGAATTTTATTAGGATTCAGATTTAGTCCATCTACTTATGCTACAAGAAAAAGCTCTCAATATGCAATTCCTAGAATAAAAATAAATGGTTTTTCTAATGTTGATACCATGAAAAAATATCTTTTCTATTAAATGTTTTGATTATAAAATTATAATTTATCCTGTAAAGAGCCTAAGTTAGAGGCTCTTTTGCTATGTTGTAATTTTAGAAAGACAAGTTTGATCAAAATTTTTAGAAATGTTTTTTGATTTAAGTTTATTTTAAATACAATAGATAAAAAAATCGAAGTGTAATTTTTATTTACAAAAAGAGCTATTTCTTTTATAATTAATATGGAGGAATAAATTATGAGTAGAAGTGAACTAAGAGAAATAATAATTAAAGTATTATATCAAGTATATATTTATCAAGATAAGAATTTATCTTTTGATCTAAATACTATAATAAAAGAACAAATCAAGCAAGAAAAAGAATTCGTAAAAGACACATTAAATGGTATTATAAAAAATCAAGAACAAATAAGTTCTTTAGCTAATAAACATATGAAAGATTGGAATATTGATAGAATTAGTAAAGTAGATAAAGCTATTCTTTCTCTTGCAATCTATGAACTTTTGTATACAGAAACTCCAGAGGTTGTTGCAATTAATGAAGCTATAGAATTATCTAAAAAATATAGTGATGAAAAAGTAGTAAAGTTAATAAATGGAGTACTTGATAGCATTATGCATAAAGAGGTAAATAATGGATGATAAATATTTAACAGTTTCTAGAATAAATCACTATATAAAATATAAACTAGATAACGATCAAAACTTACAAAAAGTTTATTTAAAAGGAGAAATAAGTAATTTTAAGAATCATACTTCTGGACACTTTTATTTTACTTTAAAAGATGAAAATTCTCGTATACTTGCAGTTATGTTTAGAAGTGCAGCTTCTAAAGTTAATTTTACCCCTGCAGATGGAATGAATGTTTTAGTAACAGGTAGAATTAGTTGTTACGAGGCAAATGGAAATTATCAAATATATGTTGAAGAGATGCTTGAAGATGGAGTAGGCAATCTATATGTAGAATTTGAAAAGTTAAAGAAAAAACTTGGTGAACGTGGTTATTTTGATGAAAAATATAAAAAACCTATTCCTAAATTTCCAAAAAGAATTGGAGTAATTACTGCTTCAACTGGTGCAGCTATTAGAGATATTATTACTACTATTAATAGACGTTATCGTTTGGCAGAGATTATTTTAATTCCTACTTTAGTACAAGGAGAAAGAGCAGGAGAAGATATCGTATCTAGTTTAGATAAAGCTAAAGACTTAGATTTAGATGTAATAATTTTAGGACGCGGAGGAGGCTCAATTGAAGATCTTTGGGCTTTTAACGAAGAAATAGTAGCGGATGCTATATTTAACATGGATATACCAATTATAAGTGCTGTTGGTCATGAAATAGATTTTACAATAAGTGATTTCGTATCAGATTTAAGAGCCCCAACTCCTACCGCTGCAGCAGAACTTGCAGTACCTAATACTATTGATTTAATTAATAATATAAATCAAATAAAGACAAGACTTAGTAAAAGTATTTTAAACAAATTAGAACTTAATAAAAATAAATTAAATGCTCTTTTAAATTCATACATCTTAAAAAATCCAAAAGGATTATATGAAATAAAAATGCAAAAATTAGATAATTTAATCGATAAATTAAATATTTATATGGAAGGAATTCTTGAAAACAAAGAAACAAAGTATGTTTCACTTCTTGATAAAATGGAAGCATTAAATCCAATAAAAACTTTAAAAAGAGGTTATTCTATAACTAGAGCAAATAATAAAGTAGTAAATCTTAAAGATATAAAAGAAAGTATGATTATAACAACTGAATTTTCAGAAGGAGAAGTTATATCTAAAGTAATGGAGGTAAAAGATGGAAAATAAAAATACATTTGAAAAACAGTTAGAAAAATTAGAAAAAATAGTAAAAGATTTAGAAAATGGTGATGTTGCACTTGATGATGCAATTAATAAATGGAGCGAAGGTATGAAACTTGCAAATAGTTGTAATGAAATTTTAGAAAATGCTAATGAAACAATTACCAAAGCACTAAATAAAGAAGGACAATTAGAAGACTTTAATATAAAAGAATAGGTGATATTAATGAAAGATAACAGTAAAATAAAAAGGCGACTCTTAGCTTTGATTTCTTCTCGTATGATATATAATGGTTATGTTGTAAGAGCAGCTATAAAATGGAAATCAGAAGTAATAGAAGATTTTTTTAAAAATAATGGTTCATCAATTCTATTTAAGCTAAAATCCTATTACTATGGTTATTTGCCTAATCAGGTAAAAACTCTAAACATAACTAAATATAATAGAAAAGAAAATATTTCCTATAAACAATATCTTTATCTTTATGGTGTTAACGGAAAATATAATAAATGGTTAGCAGATATTGTTACTACTGATAAAATATTAAAAAATTATAGAAAAAACTTAGTAGAGGTTTATTATCAATTATATTTACGTGATGGTAAAGTAAAGATTGTATCTTTAAGAGAAAATTTAAAAGATGATAAAGAAAGTTTTTACGAGCTAATAAAAAGTAAAAAAAGTGTTATATTAATGTCTTCAGATTATACTAGCAAAGATTTACTAGAATATAAAAATAACAAGTTTTTTATGAATGGAAAAGAGTCTTCTATTGAAAAAATTGATAATTATATAAAAAGAAATGCAAAGAATGTAACAAGTTTAGTGTTACGAGAAAAAGTTAAACCTAATAAATCATTATTATTAAATGGAAAAGAAGCTAAACTATTTTTAAAAGTATATAATAAAAATGGTCTAGAGCCACTTATTGGAGAAATATATGCCGAAGTCAATGGTAAATATATAATTGATAATGAATTTAATGTTGAAGCTACAAATGATGAACAAGTTTTGGAAAATGACGATGACCAAAATCACAAAAGCATTAACTTAGATAAAAATAAAAAATCGCGTATTTATTTCAATGCCAGTGATGGTAAATTTAAGATTTGCACCACAAAAAATGGTAAAAAAATAACAAAATCAGAAAAAATGCCAAATAATGATAAATTGATTGCTTTGGTAGAAAAAAACTTTGATAAGATTAATGAATTAATTAAGTCAATATTTAAAACTATTCCTCAAATAGAAATGGCAGGAGTAGAACTTACAATAACCGATAAGGAAATAAAGATAATAAATATATTTAATAATCCTGAGTATTGTACAGCGGTGCCTTTTGATAAAGATTTTAATAATTTTTTAATTTATAAATATAATCATAAACGAGATCTTTATAAAAATACTAAATTTAAATTAAAAATCTTCAAAAAAAAGGTTTGGTTAAAGTTATGTAAATTATTTGCTAAGACTTGTTATCCAAAAGGATTAGTACCTTATATAAGTTTTAGATGGTTAAGGGATATGAAAGATGATTTTATAGAAAATAAGAATATTCCTATTAGAACTAAACTTTGGGCTTATAGACACGGCTTTCTTTCATATAGATTAGCACAATATAATATAACAAAAGATAATTATAAAAACTTTATTTCAGATTTTGAGTATAAATGGTTAAGACACATAAACAATTATTATAAAATTTGGTTTGAGGATAAGATAACTATTAAATATATTGCAAGTGATTACAATAAATTCTTTCCTAAGTATTATTATTATATTAGTTTAAAACAAGGAGAAAATCAAATAATTCCTATGATGGATTGTCCTAGGGGTTATGGTAATACTTATGATGATATTATAAATCTTGTAAAAAAAGAAAAGGACATAGCTTTAAAACGTGATAAGGGTTCTCATGGGGAAGGATTTTATAGACTTTCATATAAAGATAACAAATTATATCTTAATCTTAAAGAAGCAACTCGAGAAGATGTAATTGATATTTTATCTGATAAAACTAACGAGTATTTAGTAACTGAATATATCAAACAACATGATGTATTAAATAAAATTTATGATGGTTCAGTTAATACTATCAGAATAATTGTGTTTAAAAAAGATGGTAAAACTCCGATTATCGGTAATGCTTATATGCGTTTTGGTTCAAAAAAGACTGGTACTGTTGATAATATAGGAGCTGGTGGAATATTTGTAAGTTTAGATGAAGAAACAGGATTCTTTCATGATGCTTTGATAATAACAGATGATTTAAAAATAGTTCCTTGCAAAGAGCACCCGGATACACATTTGCCAATAGAAGGTTACATACCAAATTGGGATAAAGTTGTAAAAGATATCTTAGAAATAGCAGAGTCTCTAAAACAAATTGAATACTTTGGTTTTGATATAGCTATAACTGAAGATGGAATGAAATTTCCAGAAATAAATCGTTATCCAGATTATATGAAAATAGGAAGATTAAAACCTCATTCAATAGAATACTTATTAGGAAAAGTAGAAGAAAAAAAGAAAAAATATGGTTACGATAAACGTATGCCACATAAATTATTTAAATTTATAGATCGTAGGGAGAAATAGGTGATAATAATGAAAACTTTACGCAGAATTAATGATTATTTAGGAAGAAAAGCAAGACTTGCTCTTTTATGGATAGTTCGTATTTTATTTGCTAAATCTCATATGAAAGTTCCTTTCTTTAAAAGACTATATTGGAATATAAATGGTGGTTACATTGCAGATCAAGTTGTTTTGTATGACTTGAATAGCAAGAGAAAGAAGGAATATTTATCTGAATTTGATTGGTATAAATCAAGATATATAAATGGAAACTATAAGTTTATTTTAAATAATAAAATTGTGACTACTGAACTATTAAAGCAATATGTATATGTTCCTACTATATATTGTTTAAAGCAAAATAAGGCTATTTCTAGTTTTGATTATGATATAAGTACTCCTGAAGATATAGTAAAACTTTTAGAAAAACAAAAAAAATTATTTTCAAAACCAATCGATAGTGGTAAAGGAAATGGAATAGCAACTTTTGCTTACAAAGATAAAAAATATTATTTAAATGAAAAAGAAACTACCAAAGATGAAATAATTAATTACTTTGAACGTGAAAAAAACTATTTCATATGTGAAAGTATAGAGCAAAATGAGTATTTGAATAAGTTATATGACAAAACTTCAAATACTTTAAGACTTGTTACTTTTAAAGATCCAAAAACTGAAAAATTTATACTTTATTTTGCAGTTCAAAGAATAGGAACAAAGAAAACTATACCTGTAGATAATGGTAGTATGGGTGGTTTAGTTGCTAAGGTTGATTTAGAAACTGGTAAGCTTAGCAGTGCTAAATGTTTACATAATACTAATGAATACAAAATTCATCCTGATAGCAAAAATCCTATCGAAGGAGTTAAAGTTCCTAACTGGGATAAAATAAAAAAAGAAATTGTAGACTTAGCCAATAAATTCCCATATTTAAACTTTGTAGCTTGGGATGTGCTTTTAACTGACAAAGGAATCTGTATTATTGAAGCAAATGCCTCTTCTGGTGTTAATATACTTCAGCTTTGGGGCGGACAAAAGAATAAACCTCTTGGAGATTTTTATAGATATCATAATTTGATAAAATAGTAAAGGAGAAAAGAAAATGAGTTTAAAAAAGTATGTTCCACAACCTATTAAAAAGTTTATTATAAATTTAAAAAAGAGAGCATTTGATAATAAGAAAAAGTTAACTTTAAAGAAAATATGTAATATTATCGATGTAGAAGTTCCCAGTAATTTAAAAAAATTGCAAAATAAAAGAGTAACTAATATAACAAGAAGTAGGTTAGAAATAGAACCTAATTTTGTTATGTTCTGTCGAACCTTAAATGGCTTTGATGAACCAACAAGAAAGAAAATTAAAGAAAATGCATTATGTATATTTTCAGAAGAACCAATAGAAAACTGTAATAATATTGTGATTACTAAAAACTTACATCAGTTTTCAAAAGTTATGATTTATATTAGAAAAGTTTCAAATCCTTATGTAATAACAGTAACCGGATCAATCGGAAAAACTTCAACTAAAGATATTATTGCCTCTGTATTAAGAGAAGAGTATAAAAAGAATGCTTTAGTTGTATCTCAAGGAAATAGTAATTCTCATTTTAAGATTGCTATGAATATAAAAAAACTTAATTATTTTAATAAAGTTTATCTTCAAGAAGTAGGAATTGGAGCATCTAAATTTTTAATAAAAGAATGTGCTCTTATGCTTGAGGCTAATATAGCTATTTATACTAATATCTTAGATTCTCATATAGAACACTATAAGACTCGTGAAAATATCGCTAAATACAAGACATTGCTTTCAAAATATGGAAAAAAAGACGGACTTGCTATCATAAATTATGATGATTCAGTACTTAGAAACTTAGAATTTGAACAAGAAGTTATATCTTATTCGATAAAAGATCAGAATGCAATGTATTATGCAAAAAATATAAAGTTAACTGCCGAAGGTACAACTTTTACGGTAGTTGATAATTTAGAAAAAAATGAAGAAGAGATAAAACTAAAGGTAATAGGGGAACATCATATATATAATGCCTTAGCTGCATATGCCCTTGCTAAATATTTAAAAATTGATTCTTCAAAAATAAAAAAAGGTTTAATAAATTATCATACAACAGGTATGAGAGATAACTTATTTCAAGTTGGGGAATATAAAATTTTTGCAGATTGTTATAATGCTTCGCTTGATTCAATAGAAACAGCTGCTAAAACTCTTGATATTATAAAACTGGACAAAAATTCTAAAAAAATTGCAGTAATTGCAGATGTAAAAGAAATGGGAGAGATTTCTGAAGAAATTCATCGTAAAATTGGAAAGAATTTAGCAGGTCATGATATTCAAGAAATGATATTTTTTGGAAATGAAACAAAATATTCCTATGAGAAATATAAAAATATAAAAAAGAATGTTAAATATTTTGAAAACAGAGAAAAGATGCACGATTATATTGAAAAAATAATAAAGCCTGGAGATCTTATTTTATTTAAAGGTTCACATGGAATGCATTTAACTGATAGTATTGATATGCTTTTTGGTACAGATATGAGTGATGCAGTTAATATTGGAGAAGCTGATTATAAAATAGTAACAGAAAAAGATTATGAGTTTTATAATTTCCCATGTCAAATCACAGTGACTAAATGCCTGAAAAAAGATAAAAAAATAGTAGTTCCTAGTGTATTAGAAGGAAAAAATGTAACTAAATTAAAACGAGAACTGTTTTTAAATGATAAAAATATAAAAGAAATAATACTGCCTAAAAACTTATCAGTTATAAAGCCTAGAACTTTTGATAGTAGTTCTTTAGAAAAAGTGACATTTAATAGTAAACTAAAAGGAATAAGAGAAAAATCATTTTATAATTGTGATAATCTAAAAGAAGTTATTTTGCCTAATTCATTAATATACATAGAACAGTTTGCTTTTGCAGAATGCAAAAATTTAAATAAAGTAGTTATACCTGAGACAGTACAAACAATCGACAAACATGCCTTTAAAAATAGTAAAAACGTTGTTATTTATGGTAAAAAAGAATCTTATGCCGCCTTTTTTGCCAAAGAAAATAATATATCTTTCAATGAAATTAAGTAAGGAGAGTTTGAAGTATGACAAGAAAAGAAAAACGAGAATTTCTCACTAAATTAGCACAAAAATCAATACTATTTAAACCAATAGTTTTTGATAGTTTGTATAGATTATCTACAAAAAAAAGAAAAGAAATAGTGGAAGAAACAATAGAAAAATATACAAAATCTTTTAATCTTTCTAAAAAAGATAAAAAACGCTTAAAAAAAGATATGATCTATTGCCGTGTCTTTTATAATTTATCTTTTAAAGAATATTTTCTATTTGGTTTTAAGAATAAGTGCCATTTTAAAAGAAAAAATTTTATTGCTAATATGAACAGACAAAATTATTTATATTTACTTGGAGAAAAAGAAGGACAAGAAATTTTAAACGATAAATATAAATCTTATGAAATATTAAAGAAATTTTATAAAAGAGAATTAATAAAAATTGGTGAGAATAATTATACTGAATTTCAAAAGTTTATAAAAAAATATCCAGTTTTCGTTAAAAAACCTATTGACTCTTCTTTTGGAAAGGGAATTGAATTAATTGATAGCAAAGACTTTAAAAACCCAAAAACTTTGTTCTCTTATTTACTAGAAGATGGAGATGTCATTTTAGAAGAAAGAATTATTCAGCATGAAAAAATGGCTTCTCTACACCCAGAATCTTTAAATACTTTAAGAATTGTTACTTATCGAGATGAAAATGATCAAGTTTTTATTCATCTTCCATTTATAAAAATTGGTCGTGGTTCTTCATTTGTAGATAATGGTGGAGCAGGAGGAATGTTTGCTAGAATAAATCCTGAAACAGGAGAATTAATAACAGATGGCAAAGATGAAAATAATACTGTTTACGAGTATCATCCTGATACAAATATTAAAATAAAAGGTTTTAAAATTCCATCTTGGGAAAAAGCAGTTTCTTTGGCAAAAGATGCTGCACTTGCTTTTGATAAAACTAGGTATATTGGATGGGATGTTGCTATTGATAAAGATGGTAATCCTCTGATAGTTGAAGGAAATGGAAAAACTCAGTTTTTAGGACAACAAATAACTGATGAAGGTGGAAAAAGAAAAGACTTAGAAAAACTAATTAATTACAAAAAGTTGAAAAAAGAAAATAAAACAAATGAAAAATGGGAACTTCCAGTAAATAATTAAAGAGGTGTTAGGATGAAATATAAATATAATTTTTCGGTAATTGTACCAATTTATAATCTAGAATTATTTCTAGACGAAGCTCTTAGTTCAATTGTAAATCAATCAATAGGATTTAAAGAAAATATTGAACTAATTCTAATTAATGATGGAAGTAGTGATAATTCAGAAAAAATCTGTGAAAAATATCTTAAACTATATCCTGATAATGTAATCTATAAAAGACAAGAAAATAAAGGAGTATCTACTGCTAGAAATGTTGGATTAAGTCTAGCAAATGGCAAATATATAAACTTTTTTGATGGTGATGATATTTGGGATTTAGATACATTTGAAAAAGTATTTGCTTTTTTTGAGAAAAATAAAAATGAAATAGATGTGGTTAGTTGTAGGCAAAAATATTTTGAAAACAAAAAAAATGTCCATTCATTAGATTTTAAATACGATGATGGTAATAGAGTTATTTCTATTAATGAGAATCCAGATTTTATTCAAATGAGTGTTGCTTCAACTTTTATAAAGAGTGATGTTGCTAAAAAATTTCAATTTGATAAAAGATTGAAGTATGCAGAAGACGCTAAATATATAACACAAATTATTTTAGAAAAAGAAAAATATGGAATATTTAAAGATTGTGTTTATCATATAAGAAAAAGATTTGATTCTTCTTCGAGTACTCAAAATAAGACTTTAGCAATCGAAGCTTATACTGATACAGTTAAGTATTATTACGAATTTTTAATAGATTATTCAAAGAAAAAATATAAAAAGATAATTCCTTATATAGAGTATGCCTTAATTAATGCTATAAAATATAGAGTAGGGCAAGAAGTTCCTTCTAACATCCCAATTGATGTCCAAAAAGATTATAAAAATAACCTAATTAAGATAATTAAACAATTAGATGATGAAGTTATAGTAAATACCAATAAAGTAGTAGTAGATACTAAATTATATCTTTTAAAGTTAAAATATGAAAATGAAATAAACAAAGATTTAAAACTTGTCAATAACATAATTTATTTCAAAGACAAAGAAATCGGAGAAATAAATGGGAAAAATAATTTAAATATAGAAAGCACGTCCTTTAATAAAAATAAACTAACTTTAAAAGGAACAATAAAAACATCTATTTACTTTCCTATAGATCATTTATATATTGATACAATTGGCAAAACTTATTCTGTTAATCTTTCTCCTCTTAATGATAAAAATAGAAAATCTTTTTGTGGAGATGACATGAATAATGTAAAAAGTTTTTCCACTTCGATAGAGTTAGATAAAAAAGAAACAAAGCTTGGATTTTACTCAATTATTAATGAAAGCAAACTTATTTATAAACCAAGTGTTATTATTGATAATAAAAGAATTAATTTAACAAAAAGATATATTCGTTTAAAAAATAAGATGATTACTATTTCTAAAAACAAAGTTTTAATAATCAGAAAGTATAACTTTTTCAAAGTATTAAAAAGAAAAATTTACAATAAAAATAAAGAAATAATAACAAAAAAAGACTAAATATAATATAAATTTTTTATCAATTTGCTCGGTTATAGTATTTATGGTATAATTTAATAAAAGTAAATATCTTAAGAAAGCTTAGTGTTAAAATGATTAAAATAAAAGAAATCAACTACTAAGACAGAAAAAGTTAAAGAAAAAGTAAAAGGTGATTTATATGAAATTTGTTTTAATTTTGGCATTTAAATATTTTTTAAAAATTATATACTTTTTTTTAAAGTTACTTCCAATAGATAAAAAGCAAATAGTATTTATAAGTAGACAAACTAATGAAATAAGTATTGATTTTGCTATGATAAGAGATGAAATACAAAAAAGAGATTCTAGTATAAAAATGAAATTTATTTGTCAGAGAATAGATAAGGGATTATTAAGTTATATAAAATACTTTTTTATTATAATTAAACAAATGAAGTATTTAGCAACATCTAAAATGGCAATTATTGATTCATATTGTATACCAGTTTGCATTCTTAATCATAAAAAAAGTTTAATAGTCTTGCAAATATGGCATTCTATTGGTAAAATAAAAAAGTCTGGTTATCAGACTTTGGATGCTGTTTCTGGAAGAAATAGTAAAATAGCAAAGCTTATGTGTATGCATAAAAATTATACCAATATAATAGCAGGAGGTTCAGCTTTTGATGAATTTTATGAAGCTGGATTTAATGTAAGAAAAGATGTTTTGTTACATTATGGACTTCCTAGGATAGATTATCTTTTAAATAATGAGAATAAATTTAAAGAAGAAGTATTAAACAAATATCCAGAATTTAAAAACAAAAAAATTGTATATTATGTTCCAACTTTTAGAAAATATAATGTAGATGGACCTACTAAAATGTTTAAAGAATATAACAAAGATGATTTTATACTTATTGTAAGAGGGCATCCCAATCAACCACTTGAATTTAATCATGATGTTATATATGATTGCCCAGAATTTAAAAATATTGAATTATTAACAGTAGCAGATTATGTAATAACGGATTATTCATCAATTTGTTTAGAAGCTGCAATTTTAAACAAAAAAGTTCTTTTTTATGTTTATGATTATGATAAGTATATGAGCGAGAATGGTATAAATTTAGATGCTACAAAAGTTCTTCCAACTTGTACATCAAAAGATATCAAAGATTTATTTAAAATAATTAAAAATGATGCTTACGATAATATATCTTATCAAAAGTTTAGAAAGAAATATTTACCAAAGAATTTAGGTAATTCTACAAAATTGATAGTAGACTATATAATGAAAAATATAAGTAATTAGGTGATGTATATGAAATATATAATAATGTGTGATGGTAAGGGTACACGCTGGAAAAATTATAACAATATTCCAAAACACTTTATTACAATTAATGGCGAGCCTTTAATAAAAAGGACCGTAAGACAATTAAATGAAAGAGAAAAAGATTGTGAAATTATAATTACATCTCATGATAAAAGATATGAAATAAAAGGTGCTACTAGATATGAACCCCTTAACAACGTTTTAGAAATAGATCGTTTTACAGAAGAACTTATAGATGATAATATTTGTTTCTTATATGGAGATACATATTATCCAGATGAAACTATTGATATAATTATAAATAAAAAAGCTCTTGATATATTATTTTTTGGAAATAAAAAATCAATAGTAGCTATAAAAATTAAAGATGGGAAATTATTTAAAGAACATGTTTCTAAAGTGAGAAATTTGTTTCTTGAAGGTAAAATAAAAAATTGCAAAGGTTGGCAAGTATATCAATCATTTACAGGATTAGAATTTGATAAGAAACAGATTGGTAAAAAATTTGTTATAGTAGACGAAAATACAATAGATTTTAATACTCCAAAAGAATATGAAAATAGCAAAATAAAAAAGGATGATGATAAAAATGGTAAAAAGATTTATAAATGATTTGAAAAAATATTCCAAATACATTGCTTATTCTACTAAGTCTCAGTTAAAAGCAGAAGTTACTGGATCCTATTTGAGCTGGATTTGGTTGTTTTTAAATCCTATCTGTTTCATGCTTATTTACACATTTATTGCGCTTGTTGTTTTTGATTCAAAAATTGAATACTTTCCTGTTTTTGTCTTTATTGGGTTAACAACATGGAATTTCTTTCAAGGAACAGTTACTTCAGCAGTGAGTTTAGTAAGAGCTAATCGTGATACTGTTATTAAAGTATATGTTCCAAAGTTTATTTTATTAATTACAAAAATGTCTGTTAATACAGTTAAGTTTTTAATTTCATTTAGTTTAGTAGTAATATGTATGATTATATATCAAATACCACTTTCTTGGAATGTTCTTTTCTTTATTCCAATCTACATGTCTTTGTATCTTATTACTTTTGGAATAGCTACTATTCTTATGCACTTCGGAGTTTTTGTTGAAGATTTAAAAAATATAGTTCCAATTGTTTTAAGGATGTTATTTTATATGTCTGGAGTGTTCTTCCCACTTGCAACTAGAGTTCCAGAACCATACAATAAAATTTTACTAGATTACAATCCCTTAGCAGCTTTAATATCTTTCTTTAGGGATGCTTTAATATATCAAACAACACCTAATTTGTTATTATTAAGTATTTGGATAATTTTAGGATTAGTACTATCTTATATTGGAATAAAGACTATTTATAAATATGAAAACACTTATGTAAAGGTGATGCGATAATGGAAAAAACTAAGAAAAAAACTGAAATAGCAGTTACTGTAAAGAATTTAAATATCTATTACAAAGACATAAAAAAATTTTCTTTAGTAAAGTCAGGCATAAAAAATTTATTAAATGCTAAAGAATTTCATGCTGTAAAAGATGTTTCTTTTGAAATTCCTAAAGGTCAAATTCTAGGTATTTGTGGTAAAAATGGTAGTGGTAAATCAACGCTTCTAAGAGCCATCGCAGGTATATTTTCAGCCGATAGTGGTACAATTGATTTACATGGTAATACCATTTCTCTTCTTTCAATAGGAGTAGGTTTTCAAAGAAGATTATCAGGATACGAGAATATATTTCTTTCAGGATTATTACTTGGTTATAGCGAAGAACAAATAAATGAAAAGTTAGATGAAATAATTGAATTTTCAGAGCTAGGCGATTTTATTTATAAGCCAGTAAACTCTTATTCATCTGGAATGTATTCGAAACTTGCTTTTGCAATAACTGCAATTCTTGAAACTGATATAATGCTTATTGATGAAGTTTTATCAGTTGGAGATGTTAGATTCCAACAAAAAAGTTATAATAAAATGAAGGAATTAATTTCTGATGAAAATAGAACTGTTATTATAGTTTCTCATAGTTCTAGAACTCTTAAAAGTCTTTGCGATAGGGTAATTTGGATAAATGATGGTGTTTTAAAAGGTGATGGTGATCCAGAAGAAATAGTAGACAAATATGAAGAATATATGAAAAATTTAGATTAAGAAATAAAAAAGTGCTGACAAGTTCTTTTTTTTTTGTATAATTAATTTAAGAATAGAATAGGGTATTGATTTCAGTGGGGTGTATTTATGACAAAAGAGCGTCAATCTAATTTTGAATTATTGAGAATTGTACTTATTATTATGGTACTTAGTTTACATTATTTAGGTGTTTCTTTAGGAGGAGCACTTGATGTTAAAAATATTCCTGAAGGTTATTTTAATTATTATTTAGCTAGGTTTATTGAAAGCTTTTCTATAATAGCAGTAGATTGCTTTGTTATTATAACAGGTTATTTTATGTGCAAAAAACAAAAAATAAAATGCAAAAGAATTTTAGAACTTGTTTTAATTTACTTTTTTTATTTATTTTCAATCACAATAGGGGTTGTTCTGTTTAAACCTAAGCTTTTTGATATTTCGATATTTACAGATGCTTTATTTATGAAAAATAGTGGTGCTTGGTTTATAATTACATATGTTATTTTGTACTTGCTTATTCCATACTTAAATAGATTTATCGAAAAGATTAACAGAAAAGAATTTAGAACATTAATTATTATTACGCTCTTTTTCTTTTCTATTCTTCCTACATTTTTTCAAATTGGTACTGTTAAGGATAATGGATATGGTATAACTATGTTTATTGTTTTATATTTTATTGGTGCTTATATTTGCAAATACAAGGTTAATACTAGACCTGCTGGTTTATATTTTCTTATATTTATGTTTTCTCAGTTTATAACATTTTCTAATTTTTTAAATGAAAGGTTTTTTAATACTCTAGGCTATAATTCGTTATTTAATATTATTGGAGCAGTATGTTTTTTCTTGTTTTTTTCTAAACTTAACATAAAGAGTAGTATTGTTAATAAAGTTATTAATAAACTTTCTGTATCTGTTTTTTCTATATATATTATTCACATGAATTCTTTTATATCAAAATATATATGGCAGGGAATATTCAATTGTTCCTCTTATTATACAGACAAGTTATTCATTGTTAATCTAATTATTTCAGTTATTTCAGTTTTTATAGTTTGTGTTATAATTGACTTTTTTAGAATAAAAATATTTAAATTTATCCAAAGATTTTTTGTTTCTTAAACTAATTGCTTCTCGTCAAAAATAATAGTACTCTCATTTTTAATTATAAATATTCACTTTTTAAAATATAAAAAATTATATAGAAATTCTTGAAATAAAAATACATAAAAACAGTAAAATAATCTTGTTTAAAAATATGTTTTTTACTATGAAATATGCTTTTTCATTTTAAACGTCAACTAAACATTTACATTTTTATATAAAATGGTATAATAAAAATGTAAGCAATGGTAGAAATATGTTTTAATATGTCTAAATATTTATATCAAGATTTAAAAAGTTAAATACCATATTTGCTTTTATAGAAATTTTAAATTTTGTTTAAGGAGGTACACAAATGAAGACAATTCTAACTTACGGTACATATGATTTACTTCATTATGGGCATATAAGATTGTTAAAGAGAGCTAAAGAAATGGGTGATTACTTAATTGTTGCACTTTCCACAAATGAATTCAATCAATTGAAAGGAAAACAACATATTATGATTACGAGACTAGGAAATATATGTTAGAAGCAATAAGATATGTAGATTTAGTCATACCAGAGGAAAATTGGGAACAAAAGTTATCAGATGTAAAAAAATACAATGTTGATACAATAGTTATGGGAAGCGATTGGGCAGGTAGTGAAAAATTTGAATATTTAAAAGAATTCTGTAAAGTGGTTTACTTAGATAGAACTGAAGGAATTTCTACAACAAAACTGAAAAAAGATTTAAAAAAATAATACTATAAATATACATATTTAAAAATTAGAAAGTGAGGATTTTATATGACAATTTTAGTAACAGGAGGGACTGGATTTATTGGAAGCCATACTTGTGTTGATTTAATGAATGAGGGGCATGAAGTAGTTATTGTAGATAATTTATCAAATTCAAAGATTGATGTAGTAAAAAAAATAGAAAAAATAACTTCAAAAAAAGTTAGGTTTTATGAAAATGATTTACGAGACAGAGATAAAATAGAATATATATTTAAAAAAGAAAAGATTGATGCTGTAATACATTTTGCTGGTTTGAAGGCTGTAGGCGAGTCAGTGGATAATCCGTTGGAATATTTTGATAACAATTTAATAAGCACTATTTATTTATTAGAAATAATGAAAAAATTCTCTGTTAATAAATTGATATTTAGTAGTTCCGCAACGGTTTATGGAAATGCTAAAAAAATGCCTTTATATGAAAAATCAGAAACAGGGGTATTAAATCCATATGGAAGGACAAAATTAATGATTGAAAATATGTTATTAGATTATAGTAAAGCTAACAAAAATATGGAAATAGTAATATTACGTTATTTTAACCCTGTTGGAGCGCACAAAAGTGGTATAATTGGCGAAGATCCAAATGGAATTCCAAACAACTTGATGCCAATTATAATGGATGTAGCAACTAAAAAGAGGGAAAAAGTTAGTATCTTTGGTAATGATTATAATACTAAAGATGGCACAGGAGTTAGAGATTATATACATGTTTGTGATTTATCTAAAGGACATATTTCGGCACTTAATCATATAAAGCCAGGGGTAAATATCTACAACCTTGGAACAGGTAATGGATATAGTGTTCTTGAAATGATAAAAACCTTTGAAAAGGTAAACAATGTAAAGGTTAATTATGAGTTTGCACCAAGACGTGAAGGTGATATTGCTGAATGTTATGCGAATGTTGATAAAGCAAAAACAGAATTGAACTGGGAATCTGAATTAACTATAGAAGATATGTGCCGAGATGCTTGGAGATATGTTAAACATAATGAGGTGAAACATGAAAATAATAAATAATAAAAAACAATTAGTTTTAATTCCATCGGCATATAACCATAAAGCGATGGGTGACATAGAAAATTTTATAAATTATTATATAGATAAGTTTAAAGTATATATTATTTGTGACAAATACGAAGATGATTTAAAAGAGAAAAATAAAGTTACATATGTCAATAATAAGTGTTCTTATGCTCAATATTTAAAAATCACAGCTGATTACATTATAGATGCTGGTTCAATAAATGGTTTTACGAAATTTTCTAATTCTCAAAAAAGGATAAGTGTTTGGCATGGTATTCCTTATAAGAATATGTTTGTAAAGCTCGATAGTAAATATTACAAACAAGCGTTAGAATATGACTACGGTATAGATTTAATGATTTCGCCTTCTGAATTCTATACAAAAAACTTTTTGAGAGATTCAATGTTATACAGAGGTGATGTATTAGAAACTGCTGTATCCAGGACAGACTCATTATTCCTAGCGAAAGAACAAACAAATAAAATTAAAGAAGAAATAGGGATACCAAAAGATAAAAAAATATTATTGTATGCACCAACATTTCGTGAAGAAGGAGTTTTTGAATTACCTTTTAATGCTTCTGAATTGATTAAAAAGCTTCCTAGTGATGACTGGGTAATAGTTACAAAATTGCATTATTTAAATACTTTAGAAAATTCAAATAACGTTATAGATGCAACAAATTATTCAACAGTAAACAATTTGCTTGCTATTTCTGATGCATTAATAACTGATTATTCAAGTTTATTTTTTGATTATTCAATTTTAAAAAAACCTACAATTTTTTATCAATATGACAAAGAACAATATGAAGAAGACAGGGGTTTTATGTTTGAACTTACTGATTATGTAGATGAAAAATACATTGTTCAAAATGAGGATGAATTATATAATCTGGTTGAAAAAATAGATAAAATAAAGAGTAATTTAGAAAAGATCAGAAAAGAATTTTATCCACATCAAAAAAAGAATAGTACGGAAGAATTGGTAGGTAAACTTAATTTGGATTCAACTCCTAGAGAAACAAAGGAAATAATATTTTTAGTTAATGAACTCAATCAAATTGGAGGAATTCATAATTTTGTACTTAATTTAGCTAAAGGATTTAAAGAAAAATATAATTCAAAAATTATTGTTATAGGTAAAAAAGAGTTTATTAAAAAAAATGATGAAGTCCATTTTTTTGATGAAGAAAATATTATAGATATAAAACTAAGTAAGGAATTAAATCCTAAACAAACAAAACAAATTTTAGAAAATACTGATGGTTATGTTATTGGGTGTCAATTTGGGGCATTCATGGCTATGCAACAATATTTGAAAAATAAAAAAACTTTATTAATGTTTCATGGTGATACTGAAGATGTAGTTAAAAGAAATTATTATAAAACACATTTAGATACTCTAAATAATTATTTAGTAACCAATTATATGAAACTTGCTTTATTAACAAAAAAAAATAAAGAAATTTTATCTGAACATGTTAACTCTGATATTAAGAAAAAATTAACATATATTGAAAACGGTTTTGATTTCACTGAGAGAAAGAATTTTTATAAAAAAAACGGGGAATTTGTAGCAGTTACAAGACTTGATAATGATAAAAATCCAGAAGATTTAATAAAAATATTTTCAAATAAAAATTTAAATAAAAATTATAAAATTCATGTATATGGTGATGGTGGTCTAAAGAAAGATTTTGAAAATAAAATAAAAGAATTAAAAGTAGAGGATAAAGTAATCTTACATGGTTACTGCGACAATAAAGAAGAAATGTATAAGGATAAACAAGGACTCGTTATGACAAGTTTAACTGAAGGCTTCCCATACATTATATTAGAGGCGTATAAATATGGTATCCCAGTTTATTCTTATGATTCATTTACAGCAGTTTCTGACTTATTAAACGATAAAATTGGAAGAAAAATAAAAACTGGAGATATTGATGAATACGTAAAGGTTTTAAATGAAAATTTTGATATCAAAAATAGTGATTTTGATGAATTTATTGAAAAATTTTCAAATGATAATATTTTAAAAAAATGGATAAACCTATTTTCTGAGTTAGATGAAGAAGAACAAAAATTGTTAGAACTACAAAAAAAGACTCAACCTGAAAAATCATTAACTCTAGTAACACCAAAAAAAGTACACAAAAAATTAAAGAAAAAGAAAGTAAAATTTAAGAGAAGGCTTTTAAATAGTAACTCCCTTAAAGTGAGTAATCTTTATATAGAAATATCTACACTAAAATTTAGAATAAAAAAATTATTTTCAAGAAAAAAAGAACCTCTTGTATCAATAATAATGCCATTTTATAATAATAACGCAACTATTGATAAAGCGTTAAAATCCATAAAAAAATGTGGTTATAAAAATTATGAGGTATTAGTAATTAATGATGGTTCCGAAGAAAATCCACAAGAAATATGTAATAAGTACAAAAAAGTAAAATACTTTTACAAAAAAAATGAAGGCCCAGGTTTAACTCGAAATTTTGGTATAGATCATGCAAAAGGTGAATATGTGTTTTTTCTTGATTCTGATGATGAAATTTGTAAAAGTTCCTTAAACATTATGGTAGATTTTGCTCTCAAAGAAAAACTGGATGTTGTATGCGGATTATGTAGAAGAGTTTATGTTGAAAGCAAACACACATCATATTGGTATCCGTTGCTATATAGAAAACGAAAAATTAATGAGTTTCCTAATAGAGAAAAAGTGTTAGATGATTCTATAAGTACCTCTAAATTGTATAATTTACGTGAACTAAAAAAATCAAATATAAGATTTGCTCCAGGTTTTTATGAAGATGTACTTTTTATGGCTGAGATATATAAATATTTTCCTAACATAGGTTATATTCCTAATGTAACTTATACTTGGAATATTTACGGTAAAGATACTTCGATTACTACTACAATTACGATGGAAAATATTTATGAAAGAATAGATAAAGTTAACAAGATTATTAATATTTCTAATGAAAATATGAAAATTCAGTACATGAAAATATTTATCAATCATCATATGTATGTTTTGATAAATAATTTTAATAGGTATTCTGAAGATAAAAAGAAAGAAATATATAATTTGATACGTAAACAACTTATTGATAACAAACAGTATATTTATGAAAGAATTATTTATCAGCCAGCAAAGAAAAGTTTAATTAGAATAATTTTAGATGATAATTACAACGAATTTTACAAAATTGCGGCACTTATTTCCGAAGAATTCTTTAAAGTTATAAAAGACCTTTCCAGCACTATAGAATAAAAACAGGAGGTTTTTCACATCAAAAAAAGTATAATTTCAATATTAATAATAGGCTTATTTTTTGGAAATATAGCTGGAATAGATGCACTAATATTAAATGAACATAAAGCAGTAAATAAAGTTTTTCTAGAAGAAAAAGTAGAAAACTTAAAAGTTTATCAAAGTGATTATGACAAAAATAAGATTTGTTGGAAAAATGTAAAAAATGCAAAAGGATACATTGTTTACTTTTCAAATCAAACAAAAGGAAAATATAAAAAAATAGGCACGACAAAAAATAATTGTGTCGTTAATATTAATGTAAAGCTTAATCATACATATTATTACAAAGTACGTGCCTATAAAAAGTCAGGAAAAAGAACAATTTATTCAAAGTATAGTTCTGTAAAAAAAGTAAAAGTTAACCTTTTGAAACCAATTACAAAAATAGCAATATATGGTAAACAAGGTTTGACCATAAAATATAAAAAAATACCCTATGCAACTTACTATGAAATTTACAGAGCATCTACTAAGAAAGGAAAATATAAGAGAATAGCTATCACAAAAAATACCAAATACATCGACAATAATCTTAAAAAGTATCACACGTTTTATTATAAAGTAAGAGCTGTTAAAGTTTTAAAAAACAACAAAAAAATTTATAGTAATTATTCAAAAATAAATTGGGAAACAACTGGCGAAAGCAACGCAAAATATAGATTAAATTTAAAAAGTGTATATGGTGATATAGAGGCATATCATCCAGATATATTATTTTTCCAAAATGGTTGGATGGGGTATAAATATTGGTTAGTATTCACGCCATATCCTAAAAATAATTCAGCAAAAGAAAATCCTCACATAAAGGTAAGCAATGATATGAAAAATTGGATTACTCCATCAGGTACACCAAATCCCCTTGACGTTGCTAGAGGCAAAGGATTAGGAAAAACTTTATATAATTCAGATGCAGAATTGGTTTACAATAATAAATTGAATAGAATAGAGTGCTTTTGGCGTAGATGGGATGAAAATGGAGAAACACTTTATATGAAATACACCACTGATGGTCACAAATGGAGCATGGCACAAGAAATATATAAAGTTTCTAGAACTGGCAATAATCCTAACAAATTATTAAGTCCTACAATAATATTTGAAGATGAAAAATACAAAATGTGGTATGCTAATAACTACAATAGTTGGGAAATTATATATGAGGAATACGAGTCACTGCCTTTTAACCAAGCGACTGATAGAAAGGTATTTCATATGAAAACATCATCTAGCAAATTATATCCATGGCATTTAGATGTAATTAAAAATAATGGAAAATATGAAATGCTCTTTATAGCGGTACCAAAACTTCAAAAATTAAGAAACGAAACAGTTATGTCTTTATATTATTCTAAAAGCATAGACAATAAAGAATGGTCAGATGCTGCCAAAGTTTTAGGACCATCAAAAGATAACGATGCTTGGGATAGTAGAGGTATTTATAGAAGTAGTATGTTTTATAAAAATGGTAATTATTATATTTTCTATAGTGCTTCAAATCGAAAAAGTATTAAGGGAACAAGTATTATATATGGACCAACTTTAGGTAATTTAAAACCTTTATTTGATTAAAAAGACTTTTATCAAGTAATTGAGATAAATAAACTTTCATATGATAAATTAGCTAGTAAGGAGTCGTAGCTTTATGGCTCCTTTTCACATGTTTTAAAGTTTTATGCTAAGAAACATTTACCAAATTCATAAAAACTAAAAAAATGATTCTTTTTTAAAATAATTAATTAACAACAAACTCAACTATTAATATAAAAATTTACTAATAAAATACACATATAATATATATTGATGTCAATTCATTTAAATTTATTGTTTATTTTTGTTCTAATTTTAATTTTAAGTTTTAAAAAAAATTATCTAACTAACCAAAAAAATCAAAATGTACTTTTACCAATTTTTATATAATATAAAATAAATTATCTTGCTAATAATAATAATGTAGTTTGTTTAAGGAGTTGATTAAATGATTTTTAAAAATTTTAAAAACAAACTATTACTGATTCTTTCTTTAGCTACTATTATTATACCAATTTCTGCTAATGCTTATTCAGAAGAAGTTATTTTAGGTGGAGAAAATGTCGGAATTGAAGTTAGTTCAAACGGTGTTTTGATTGTAGGATTTTATGATGTTAAAGGAACTTCACCTGGTAGAGAAGCAGGTTTAAAAATAGGGGATACTATATTAAAGGTAGATGACACTGTTATTCAAGGGATAACTGATCTATCAAAACATTTTAATGATAGTAAAACTTTAAAAATTACTTATAAACACGGAAATGTTACTAAAAATACGACTTTAAACTTAGTAAAAGAAAATGAAACTTACAAAACAGGACTTTATGTAAAAGATAGTATTGTAGGAATCGGTACACTTACCTTTATCGACCCATCTACAAAAAGATTCGGAGCACTTGGACATGAAATACTTGAACAAACTACAGGAACAAAATTTGAAATCAAGGATGGAACAATTTTTGAATCTAATGTTACTGGTATAGAAAAGGCAGATCGTGGCTCAGTTGGAGAAAAAAATGCTATATATAATGAAGACGAAGTATATGGTAATATTGATAAAAATGATATAACAGGCATCTACGGTAATTATTCGAAAAGTTATGACAAAAATGATTTAATAAAAATTTCAAGCGATATAAAACCTGGTAAGGCAATTATAAAAACAGTAATATTGGGACAAAAGAAACAAGAGTTTGAAATAACCATCTTAAATGTAGATAAAAATCACAAAACAAAAAATATTTTATTTGAAGTAACAGATGAAACATTATTAAGTAAAGGAAACGGTATTGTCCAAGGTATGAGTGGTTCTCCAATCATTCAAGATAATAAACTAGTTGGAGCAGTAACTCACGTAGTAGTAGATAATCCACATAAAGGTTATGGTATTATGATTACAAATATGCTAAAAGAATCAGAAAAATAGAGCGATTTTCGCTCTTTTTAACATTTTTTTAATGCAATGATAGTTACCATCGTATTTGTTGAAATTATATTAAAATGGAAAAGAATATACAAAAATTTAATTTTAAATAAAATTGGTGGTTTAAAAATAAAATAAATTTAAATAATAATTTCACAAAATTTTCATTTTTTTTACTTATTATTACCACATCATTTTACTAAAATATTTGATGAAAGAGGTTATAAAATTAGTTTTCACTTTTATTTTTATACAGTCCGATAAAGATTATCGGAAGTTATGCCTGCCTAATAAAATTAAAGAAAGTATGAAGCAGGAAACCATTATCGTAAGGTAATGGAGACATAATTTTATACATTAATTATGTTTATGTCTTATAAATTGTTAGTTTATTACAAACCTTAACCAAAAATAAACCAAATCCATATCAAATATATTTACTTTACCTCTTTCATTTAAAAAAAACTAAAAGACTTAGGTCTTTTTTTCAATATATGTTATAATTTAGTTGGAGGAGAAGTATATGAAAGTATTAATTGTAGATGATGAAAAATTAATTAGAAATATTATCAGAGATTACTGTCATAATGAAGGTTATTTAACAGATGAAGCAGAAAACGGTCTTGAAGCAATCGAAAAGGTAAGAGAAAATGATTATGACATTATTATTCTTGATTTAATGATGCCAAAATTAGATGGATATTCATCCTATAGACAAATAAAAGATATAAAAAATATTCCTACTATTGTCTTGTCTGCTAGAAGTGAAGAAGCAGACAAACTGCTTGGATTTGATCTTGGAGTAGATGATTATGTGACTAAACCATTTTCTCCAAAAGAATTAATGGCTAGAATAAAAGCTATTTTAAAAAGAAATAATAAAGAAGATAATAATATTTTTGAATATGAAAATTTAAAAGTAGATAAAGTAGGACATAGTGTAACAATCAAAGGAAAAGAAGTGTTATTAACTCCTAAAGAATATAATCTTTTAGTTTATTTTATAGAAAACAAAAATGTTGCTTTATCAAGAGAACAATTATTAAGTAAAGTATGGGGATATGATTTCTATGGAGATGACAGGACAATAGATACACACATAAAAATGCTTAGAAATAACCTTGGTGAATACAGAAACTTAATAAAGACCGTCAGAGCAGTAGGGTATAAATTTGAAGTTCAAAACTAGAAGTTTAAGAGCGAATCTTTTAATTTATTTCTTAATCTTTTCCGCAGTTATTCTTGGTTTCTTATACTTTTTCCAAATTATATTCTTTAATACTTATTATAAAATAAATCAAACTAATACATTAGAACAAACAGTAAATTCTATTGAAAAAAATATCAATAAAGAAAATGCAGAACTTATATTTAATGAACTTTCTTTAAATAACGAAGTATGTATTCAAATAGTTAAAGATGGAGAACTTATTTATTATTCTGATTATTATAAACATTGTGCTGGAAAAGATGATAATGTTCTCGGAGTCATTACAAGTAGTTTTATGGATAGTGATAAAAAATATTTAAAAGTAGATTTTGTTAATGATCGATACAATAATAAATCACTAGTTTATGGTAAAAAATTAAAAAATGATACTTATGTTTTTGCGAATTCTTCTCTTGAGCCAATGGATAAAAGTATTAATCTTTTAAAAGGTCAATTTTTATATGTAGCTTTAACAGTTTTATTATTATCATTTATAATATCATATTATTTTTCTAGAAGAATAGCAGATCCAATTTTAAAAATTAATCAATCTGCAAAAAAACTCGCGGATAAAAATAGCGAAGTAAAGTTTACTTGTGAAACAGAAGTATTTGAACTTAAAGAGCTTTCTGAAACTCTTAATAACACCGCTAAAGAGTTAAACAAAACAGAAGAATTACGAAGAGAATTTTTAGCAAATGTAAGTCATGATTTAAAAACACCACTTACTATGATTGAAGCCTATGCTGCATCTGCAAGAGACCTAAATTATAACAATAAAAAGAAACGAGAACGTGATTTAAATATAATTATAGATGAGGCAGAAAGACTAAATATGCTAGTAAATGATATATTACTTCTTTCAAAAATGGAAAGTAAAACAACTAAGTTAAATTTAGAAGATATAAACATAAAAAAAGAAATAGAAACTATTCTAGAAAGATTTGCAATTTATAAAAATGATGGTTATATATTTGAATTTAATGAAACAGAAGATTATATCATTACCGCAGATAAAAAAGGTATTGAAAGAGTAATTTATAATCTTGTAAATAATGCTATTAACTACACTGGAAAAGACAAAAAAGTAAAAATAACATTTGAAAAAAACAAAGACATCTTAACAATTAATGTAATCGATACAGGAAAAGGCATTGAAGAAGAAGATAAAAAACTAGTATGGAATAAATATTTCAGAATTAACAAACGTCACAGAAGAACTTCTGTAGGAACTGGATTAGGACTTTCTATAGTAAAAGAAATTCTAGAAGAACATAAATTCGAATATGGTATAAATTCAAAATTAAATAAAGGTTCTTGTTTTTACTTTAAATGCAAAATAAAAGAAAATAGTTCAAATAAAAATACTAAGAAATAAATATTATCTTAGTATTTTATTTTTGAGAAAAATAACCATTTATAACAACTTTACTCTCATTAACAACAATAAAAGCATCTTTATCAAATTTTTTTATAAGTTTATGTAATTTATCAAAATCATTTTTATTTATCTCCATAAAAAACATATATTTATCAGGATCATCATCTTTTTGTCTAATATCCATTACTGAAACAGCAAACCCAGATTCTCTTAAAGAACTAAGCCACTTATCAGAGGCTTTTGAAGTAATTACTTGAACAGTTAAATTACCTTTGATAAATCTTCTGGAAAGTTTTCCTCCAATATAAGTACCACATGCAAATCCAAGAGCATAAAACACACCAATCAAAACACTACTCGAGGCCGTATCAAGAGCTTCTTTAGCGATTAAAAACCATACTAAAACTTCAAAAAAGCCAATTACACTTGCTAAAAAAATCTTATCTTTAACAGTAATAATAGTTCTTAAAGTACCTAAAGTGACATCTACTATTCTAGTAAAAAAAATCTTAATACATAAAAATAAAATGTTCATACATATCACCAATATTAGTATGAACATAATTAAACAAAAAAATTAATTATTTTACCCAAGTAAATACAACAAACAAACTGCTACTGATGAACCAAGAAGTCCAAAAAGCATAACAAAAATAACAACCTTTTGAAATTTTTTATTCAATTTTAATGCACCTCCAGCTAAAGTTAATTATATCAAATATAAAAGTATCTAGTCAATTACTTAGAAAAATATTCTATAACTTAACAGCAAAATTTGTCTTTTTAAAACTATAATAATTAATAAAACAAAACCATATTATTTACTGGTGATAGTCTGAGAATAATTATATATTTCATAACTGTCTATTTTTAACAAAGTGAAAGGAACGTGTAATTAATATGAGAATGAATCTAAAAAATAAAAGTCTTAAAAAAATTAAAATTAAAAAAGTAAAACTGACCGCAAAGAATTTGTTTATCTTTCTCATTTCTTTTTCAATAATTACAATTATTATAGGAATAATTTTTTATTTTTTACTATCAAGTCAAGATAAAGAAACAGTAAATAGCTCAATAAGTAGTTATTTCAGTATAAAAGATAATTATAATTATATAAACTTATTAAAAGATAATATCTTAGATAATACATATGATACATTTTTAATATGGGTATTAGGTATAAGTGTAATCGGAGTAATAGCAAGTATTTTTATCTACTTTTGCGAACTTTTTAGCATTGGCTTTACAATCGCTAGTATTATGAATACTTATAATTTTAAAGGAATACTGGGGGCTGTTTGTTACTTAATTCCTACCAAAATATGTTATATAATAGTATTATTTCTTTTGACATTTTTTTCTATAAAAATATCTTATAAACTAATAAAACTTTGTTTCACTAAAGAAGAAATAAATATAAAATTAGAGATATCTAAATACTTTAAAGTTTTATTATTTTCTTTTATTGCAATGATTGCTATAAGTATGTTAACAGTTTTTGTAGATCCGCTTTTAATAAAACTATTTACTTCTTTATAAAAGATATATTTTTTAAAACATAAACTTATTTAGTAAAATCTTATAGAATTTGGTTATGTTTGTAATAATTTAATATTTTGACGTTAATGTTTTTATTTACAAGATTTTTTACTAAACTAATGACTTTTCATTAGAAATTTGATACAATAAGCCCGGTGATAGAAATGAAGAAAAAAGTAATAGTCGGAGTTTCTGGTGGAGTAGATTCTTCTGTATCTTTAATTCTTTTAAAAAATGAAGGTTATGAAGTAGAAGGATTATTTATGAGAAACTGGGATAGTTTGATTAATAATGATATTAAAGGAAATCCTACTTTAGAAAATGATATATGTACTCAAGAACAAGATTATAACGATGCTAAAGCAGTATGTGATAAGTTAGGAATAAAACTACACAGAGTAGATTTTGTTAAAGAATATTGGGATTATGTTTTTACTTACTTTTTAGAAGAACTTAAAAAGGGAAGGACCCCTAATCCAGATGTAATGTGCAATAAATATATAAAATTTGATTTATTCATTAAAGAAGCTAAAAAATATAATGCTGATTACATAGCAACAGGACACTATGCTAGAATGATAAATGGTAATTTATACAAAGGAATTGATCAAAATAAAGATCAAACATATTTCTTATCGCAATTAACTAATAAACAACTTGAAAATGTCCTTTTTCCAGTAGGAGAGTTAACAAAAGATAAAGTAAGAGAAATTGCTAAAGAATATGATCTGGTAACAAAAGATAAAAAAGATTCAACAGGAATATGTTTTATTGGAGAAAGAAATTTCAGAAACTTTCTTTCAAATTATTTACCAAATAAGCCAGGTAAAATAATAAATATTGATACAAAAGAAGAAATAGGAAGTCATATAGGATTAATGCACTATACAATAGGGCAAAGAAAAGGTTTAAATATCGGAGGAACAAAAGAAAAACTTTTTGTAGTAGGTAAAAATCTAGAAGAAAATATTCTTTATGTAGCAGAAGGAGAAAATAATGAATATTTATACTCTGATAGTTGTATTATCGATACACTAGTCTTAAATATAGAGGATAAAATAACTAGTTGTAATGCTAAATTTAGATACAGAAGTAAAGATGTCCCTGTAGAGTTAGAATACTTAAATAACAATGAAATTTTAGTTAAATATGACAAAGTAAAGAGTGTAACTCCAGGTCAATTATGTGCTTTGTATATCGATGATAGATGTATCGGAAGCGGAATAATTAAAGAAGTTAGAAAAAATGAAAAAAAACTATGGTATTTATTATAAATAAAATTCAAAATCTGGAAAATAGGAACAAATCATTGTTGCTTTACATAAATTTACACTTGACATTATTGACACTTGTGATACAATTATTATAGAGGTGGTTTACAATGAAGGAAGCTAGTAGAATTATAAACGAAGCTAACATTTCTAAAGTAAGTATAGCTAAATTTTTAGGGGTATCACGTCAAATGTTATATAATTATCTTGCCCTTGAAAAAATGGATGATTTACCAAAAGATAAACAAACTAAATTATTTATGTTATTCGGAGTAGAAAAAGAGGAAGAACTTTCTAAAATAAAGGTAGATGATAATTATATTTCTTTATTAGAAGCTCGTATTAACGAAGGAATACTTGACACATTTAATAAAGAATCTATTTCTGATTTAAAAGGTTTAAATAAGAAAGAACAAACTATTTTAACTGATATTTTTACACTTTTAAAAGACAGATTATTAAATGATCATGATGAAATTGAATATAATACTTTAAGATATTTACAAATGTACATTCAAAATATGGAACAAATGGATGAATTAAAATATATTTTAGCATATATGGCTAAATCTACAGCTCAAATTCCTGTATTTGAATATATATATGATGAAGATAAGCAATACATTTTTGAAGGAATATTTTATTCTGCTGAAACATTATTTTCTAATGGAAATGCTTCTCGTAACAAAGTAGCTGAATCTCATAAAAAATGGGAAAAGAGAATAGAACAAAAAAAAGAAGATAAATTAAGTCGTACACAAGAATTAACACATTTCAAACAACAAGCATTAAAAGAATTAGGATATAATTGTGTTAATGAAGGTAACGCTAAAGAAGTATTTGAAAAAATAGCAGAAATTATGTCTAGAAAAATATAATAAAAAGTAGGGGAGTTATATAATTTCTAAAAATTAAACATTAAAAAATATTATTTTTAAATTTTAGAAAAATGCATTTTGATAATGTGTTTTTTCTTTTTAATTCCTGTTTATCCATTAATAATGAATTTATTTATAACAGATATTTTTTATTATATATATTATGTATAATAATAGACTTTAAAAAATATTACAAAAAAAATTAAACACTTCCCCTATTTTATTTTAATAATTTTATAATTAGTAGGGGATTAATGTTTTTTAATAATTCATTTATATATAATCTATTTATCAAAAATTAATTGATAACTATATATTTATTTATAATGGATTATTTTTATAGTTATCTTTAAACAATATGATTATATATTAATAAAATAAAAACCTAGATTATAGATTATAATAGAATTTAACTTTTAATTAAATAAAATATTATATAAGTATATAAAATTACAAAATAAAAAAAATGTATAAAATAGTACAAAATCATTTAAACATTAGTAATATAAATATATTATCTTTATTTTAAAAGATTTATAATTATACATTTTTTAATTTAATTTACACAACTTCTCATAATTGATATTATGTTAACTTCTAAATAGAGTCCTGAATTTATGATAAATAAATTACTTATTTTATTAACTCTACTTCAATTATTTGTTCTTCTTCGTTCTTTAAATTTTCTTCAGTTATAATATCACTATTTATATCACTTGATTTAAAAGTAAATTTGATATTATTTTCTACGACTTGTGAATAAAAATAAATTTCATAAAGTTCTTTTTTTGTAACATCATATTGTAATTTATAATTAATAGTTTCATTTTTCTTGATTATATTCTTATCATTAGTATATTTGTTAGGAATTTGCACTTTATTTATATCATAAAAAACAAAATAATCATCTGGAGTTATAGTAATAGTATTATCTCTTTTATTTGTTATTTTAAATGTTACCTCAATACCTGTATCGTTATTAATATAAACAGCATTAATCAAAGAAACTTCAATATCATCTATATACCCTACTTCATTAATAGAGTATTCGCTTTTTAATATGTGGCTATTATTGTTTTTAAAAGCAAAAGCAAAAATGGCAATAACAATTAAAATTATTCCTGCTACAACTACAAATTTAATAGTTTTCTCATCTTTATTTTTTTGTTTTTTATTCTTATTTTTATTCATATAACTCCTTCTTTCTTTTTATTTTAATTTTTCTAAGTAACTAGTACCAATCATTGGCTTATCTATGTTAAAATTATCTGCGATAGTAGCGCCTATATCTGCAAAAGTATTCATAATAGGTAACATTTTAGGTTCTTTAAAAATACGACTATATATAAGTACTGGAGTATTTTCTCTTGTATGATCAGTACCTTTAAAAGTTGGATCATTACCATGATCAGCAGTAATTATTAATAAATCATCATTATTAAGCTTATTTAAAATCATTGGAATTTCTACATCAAATTCTTCAATAGCTCTAGCATAACCTTCTGGATTTCTTCTATGACCATATAATGTATCAAAATCATTTAAATTAGTAAAACAAAGTCCTGTAAATCTTTTATCCATTATATCTAATAATTTATCTACTCCTTCTTTATTATTACCAGAACTAATCTTTTTAGTAATTCCTTTACCATTAAATATATCATATATCTTGCCGATTGAAATAACACTTAGTTTATTTTCAATTAATTTTTCTAAAATAGATTTAGAAGGAGGATCTAAAGCAAAATCCCTTCTGTTAGTAGTTCTAACAAAATCATCGCGTGTCTTACCTTTAAAAGGTCTTGCAATTACTCTACCTACTCTCCATTCATCTCTAGAATCAGTTAGCTTTCGAACTATTTCACAAATTTTATATAATTCTTGAAGAGGAATAACACTTTCATTTGCTGCTATTTGTAGCACAGAATCTGCTGAAGTATAAACAATTAATTCACCAGTTTTTATATGACGTTCTCCAAGTTCTTTAATTATTTCTGTACCACTTGCACTCACATTTCCAATAACTTTTCTACCAGTAAGTCTTTCTATTTCTTCAATTAAAGAAGAAGGAAAACCATCTGGAAAAGTTGGAAAAGCATAACTACACCTAACTCCTGCTATTTCATAATGTCCAGATAAAGTATCTTTACCCTTGTTAGTAGGTCTTGCTATAGTATAATAGCCTTCAGCTTCATCATTAGCACTCATATTAACAGTATTTAAAAAACCTAATTTTTTTAAATTTGGAATAAATAATTCATTTGTTTCATTAATATGTTTAAGAGTATTGGCACCTTCATCATTATAGTTAGAAGCATCTATTGCTTCCCCCACTCCTAAAGAATCAAGTACTACTAAAAAAACTCTTTTAAATTTCATTTTAATCACATCTCCTTTTTACTACGCGGATGAAAATCCTTGTAATCTTGTTTTACTTTTTCATTACTAATATGGGTATATATTTTAGTAGTGCTAATATCACTATGTCCTAAAAGCATTTGAATACTCCTAAGATCAGCCCCACCACTTAACATATGCGTTGCAAAAGAATGCCTAAGTGTATGAGGAGTAACATCTTTATCAATCCCTTTTTCCATAAGAATTTTTTTAAGATTTTTAAAAAAACCTTGTCTTGTAATCTGTTTCCCATGATTATTTAAAAACAAATAATCATTTTTTCCATTAATTAAAAATAAATCTCTTTTTTCTAAATAAAGTTTTAAATAATGAGTAGCATAATCATTTATTGGTACTATTCTTTCTTTAGAACCTTTTCCAATACATCTAATTATATCATTTTCCATATCAACATCTCTAAGTGTTAAAGAAATAAGTTCACTAATTCTAAGACCACAACCATAAAGAAGTTCAAGCATTGCTTTATTTCTATAATCAAACTTATTATTTAAAGGAATATCAAGAAGAGAAGTTACTTCTTCAATACTTAATGTATCTGGCAGACTTTTCTTTAATTTAGGTCTATCGATAAATTCACATGGATTACTCTTTATTTTTTTCTCTCTTAAAAGAAAAATAAATAAATTATTAATTGAAGTAATATTTCTAGAAATTGTTCTAGAGTTCATAGAACTAATAAAAGCTAAATACTTTTCGATATCTTTTTGTGAAACTTCATTAAAACTTTTTATTCCATTTTCTTTTAAAAATAGAATAAATTTATTAAGATCATATTTATAATTTTTTACAGTTTCAAAAGATAATTTTCTTTCATATTTTATATAATCAATATAATCTTCTAGTTCCATAATTCTACCTCATCTTAATTATAGCAAAAATCTTTTGAAATATAAACAATTTCTTTAAAAATACTTCATTTTTTGATAAAATAGAATTAAGGAGAGATTAACATGGAAAAACCTTTGGCACTCGTACTTAAACCTAAATCATTAAATGATGTTGTTGGACAGACTCATTTAATTGGAGAAGGAAAAATACTTACTAATATGGTTAAAAATAAAAAATTATTTTCTATGATAATATATGGTAATCCTGGCACTGGAAAAACTTCTATTGCAAGTGCTATTGTAAATGATTTAAATTGTGATTATCGTTTTTTAAATGCAACTTTAAATAACAAACAAGATTTATCTATAGTAATAGAAGAAGCTAAAATGTTAGATGGATTAGTTTTAATAATGGATGAAATTCACAGAATGAATAAAGATAAACAAGATCTTTTATTACCTTGCTTGGAAAGTGGTCTTATTACTTTGATAGGTATGACTACCTCTAATCCTTATCATAAAATAAATCCTGCAATTAGAAGTAGATGTCAAATCTTTAAATTAGAACCTTTGAATGATAAAGATATAAAAAAAGGACTTGAAAAAGCTCTAAAAACTAAAGAATTAAAAGATATAAAAATAGATAATAAAACAATAGAATACATAAGTTCAATTTCTGGAGGAGATTTAAGATTTGCTCTTAATCTTCTTGAAGTATCATATTATTTTAATAAGGATCATATTGTAAATATTGAAGTTATAAAAAATATTTGTAATAAACCAAACTTCTTTCATGATAAAAATGAATCAGGGCATTATGATGTTTTAAGTGGACTTCAAAAATCTATCAGAGGATCTGATGTAGATGCTGCTCTTCACTATTTAGCAAGACTTTTACTTGCAGAAGATTTAGATAGTATTTACAGGAGACTTTCTGTTATCTGTTATGAGGATATTGGGTTAGCTAACCCTAGCATTGGACCTAAACTTGATTCTGCTATCAATGCTTCAGAAAGAGTTGGACTTCCCGAAGCCAGAATAATTCTTTCTAATATCGTGATAGAAATGGCTTTGTCCCCTAAAAGTAATACTGCCTATCTTGCTATAAATAAAGCTATTAATGACTTAGAAACAAAAAATATTGGAGATATTCCGAGTCACTTAAAAAGTCCTTATATTGGATATAAATACCCACATAATTATAAAGGCTCTGTTGTAAAACAACAATACTTACCTGATAATATAAAAGATGAAAAATATTATATTCCGAAAGAATCATCAAAGTATGAAATAACTTTAAAAAATATAAAAGAAAAATTAGATAAAATTAAGGAGTAAACATGAAGAAATACAAAAATTTAATAATAACAATAACATACCTTTTTATAATTTCAATTGTCTTTGCTGTTTTAATATTTAAAAAACTTTCACTAAGTAATACTTTATTCTATTTACTTGAAAGCATAACATTTGGTTTAATTATTAGTTTAATTTCATGTCCTTTTAAAGAAAAAACAAATAAAGTAATATCTTCTGCCCTACTTTCTATAACAACAATATTTTATATAGCACAGTTTGTTCATTATAATTTTTACGATTGTTTTTTTTCTATCTACTCACTAATAAATGGAGGACAAGTATTTGGGTTTTTAAATGCTATAATTAAAGAAATAATTGATAATATCTTTGGAATTATTATTCTAATACTCTTACTTATTTTGACTATTATTCTTATTTTTAAAAATGATAGCTCACATCAAAACAAAAAACCACTTATTATGGCAGGACTTTTAATATTAAATCTAATAATAACGATAAGTTTTATATATATTCCAGATAGTAATAATATTTATTCTAGAAAAAATCTTTTAGAAAAAACAAATAGTGAAACAAAAAATACTGAAAGTTTTGGACTTATTACTGCGATGATAATAGATTTTAATAGATATATAACATCTTACAAAGAAGATATAATTACCTCTGAAAATGCAAAAGAAGTCTTTAAAGACGATAAAAAGATAAAATATAATACAGAAGAAATTGATTTTGATGAACTTATAAAAAATGAAAAAAATAAAGATATTAAGAAAATCCATAAATTTTTCAAAAATGAAGAACCTACTAATAAAAATGAATATACTGGTATTTTTAAAGGAAAAAATTTAATCTTTATAACAGCAGAATCATTTAGTTTTAATGTCATAGATGAAGACTTAACTCCTACTCTTTATAAAATGATGAAAGAAGGAATAACTTTTAGTAATTTCTATACTCCAATTTATTATGCTTCAACTTCTGATGGAGAATATACTAACTTAACAGGATTATTACCTAAAGAAGGAACATGGAGTTATATAGCTTCAAAAAATAATGAATTTCCTTATACATATGCTGAAGTATTAAAAGATAAAGGTTATGATACTTATTCATATCACAATGGAATTTATAACTTTTATGATCGTAACAAGGTAATGCCTAATTTTGGATATAATAAATATACCGGATGTGGGAATGGCTTAGAAAAGAAAATTAATTGTGATCTTTGGCCTCAAAGTGATGATGAAATGTTTACTAAAACTTTTGATGATTATAAAAATAGTAAAAACTTCATGACTTACTACATGACTATAAGTAGTCATTTATCATATAATTTTAAAGATAATGATATGGCTAAAAAACACAAAGATGAAGTAAAAGATTTAAATTACTCTTCTTCTGTTAAAGCATATATAAGTGCCACTATTGAGTTAGATAATGCATTAGAAAATTTGTTAAAAAACTTAAAGAAAGAAGGAAAGCTTGATGATACAGTTATAGTACTAGTACCTGACCATTATCCTTATGGGTTATCAGATGAAGAATTAAATGAATTAAAACCTTTAACTACTGCTTATGACAAATATAAATCTGGTTTAATTATTTATAATAGTGATACTAAAGGAGAAAAAATAGATAAATACTGCTCTAATATTGATATTTTACCAACTATTTTAAATATGTTTGGAATAACATACGATTCAAGAGTTATAATCGGTAAAGATATAATGAGTAGTAGTGATGGAATAGTAATATTTAATGACAGAAGTTTTCTTACAAATCAAGGATTTTATAACGAAAAAACAAAAGAATTTAGTACTACTAAAACTAAGATACCAGATGGATACATTAGAGAAAAAAGAATAGAAACTTTTAATAAAACTAATATATCAAGTATGATTTTAGAAACTAATTATTATAAAAGTTTAAAAAAATAAAGAGACTAAAGTTTAGTTTCTTTTATTTTGCAAATATCTCTTACTATATAACTTGATATTAAAAGTCCTGCTGATGCCGGTACAAAGCTATTAGAGCCAATTACATCACTATCATATTTAATTGGTTCTTCTTCTGAATAGCAGCATATTATTTTATCTTTAATATTCATATCTTTAATATATTTTCTAAGTATTCTAGCAATTGGATCATAACTAGTCTTTCTAATATCACAAATTTTTAATTTAGATGGATCCATTCTCTTACCTGTGCCTAAACAAGTTATAAAATTTATTTTTTTCTCTAAACACTTATTTATTATAAGCTTTTTAGCATTTATTGTATCACAAGCATCAATTAAATATGTTATTTCATCTGAAAATATCTCTTCTATATTGTTTTCATCTATAAACATTGGTAACTTAACAACATTTGTTTTATCATTAATACTAAGTATCCTTTTTTCAAACTCATCTACTTTTAATTTTCCAATATTTTCTTTTATTGCAATAATTTGTCTATTAAGATTACTTTCATCAATTGTATCATAATCTACTATTGTGATATTTTCAATACCTGATCTAATTAAAGATTCAACTACATAACCCCCTACTCCACCAAGTCCTATTACAACGATTTTACTATTTTTAAGTTTAGATATTCCCTCTTTTCCTACCAATAACTCTAATCTATCTAACATAAGCAAAAATAGACTATTCGTCTATTTCTAAATTATGATAAACATCTTGAACATCATCTAAATCTTCAAGAGCTTCGATTAAACCTAAAATTTTAGCAGTTTTTTCTTCATCTAAAGAAATATAATTAGAAGGTATATATCTTGCTTCATTCATAATAAAATCAGTAACTGAAGCTTCTTCTAAAGCTTTGTTCATCTTAATAAAATCTTCAAAAGTAGTATATATTTCATAAGAATCATCAAGTGTTACAAAGTCAAGAGCATCATTTTCAAGGGCAATAGTCATTATTTTATCTTCATCATAAGAATTAGGAATTACTATTATTCCTTTTCTTTCAAACATATAGCTTACTGAACCATCTGTCCCTAAATTACCTCCACGTTTTGTAAAAGTACTTCTTACCATAGAAGCAGTTCTATTTCTATTATCAGTAAGACAATCAACCATAATAGCTACTCCATTTGGTCCATATCCTTCGTATCTAATAAATTCATAATCCTCTCCACCTGCACTTTTACTAGCTTTATCAATTGCAGATTGAATGCGATCTTTTGGCATATTCGCAGCTTTAGCTTTATCCACTATCATTCTAAGAGATGGATTACTATCTACACTAGGATCACCATTCTTCGCAGCAACATAGATTTCTTTCGCAAGTTTTTGAAATATTTTTCCTCTTTCAGCATCAATTAAACCTTTTTTTCTTTTAATTGTAGACCATTTAGAATGTCCACTCATAATATCACTCCTTAAATCAATAATAATTATACTACAAACTAGTCAAAAAGAAAACTTTTTTCTCTAAAAGCCTTAGAAATAAAAAAGGTTTTATACTTCTTTAACAAGTTTTCCAATATAAATTAATTGATTTAAAGAATCCCAGCATGTAGTTAAAATAATATATTTACCACTTTTAAAATCGGGTTTAGTTATAAAACCATTTTTCTTTTCAGTATAAAAATCTATTATTTTATAAAAATATTTAACATCATTATAATAAACTATAACTAAATCATCATTTTGAAGTTTATTAAGGTCTTTAAAATAAGAAACTCTAGAATTACCACTATGAGAAGCTAAAACAAGAGTACTATTTTCTTTGTTTGGCATTTTTGAGGATTCTAATATAGTAATATTTTTATCAATATCATTATAAATACTGTTGTAACTATAAAGACCTCTTTTTAAATTAATTTTAGGTATTTCAAGCACTGCTATATAATTTGAATTAGTACTTTTCTTACTAAAAACATAAAAATTATTATCTATATTAGAAATAAAACTTTCTATACTTTCCTTATCTTTCGAACTAATACTTAAACTAAATACTAAATATCCAAAAAACAATATTAATCCTAAAATAATGAGGCTCTTACCAATTTTTAAACTAATTTTTTCTTTTACCATATATTACAAAACTCATGCCTAATAAAAGTAATAAAGATCCTCCAATAACTACTAAATTAATGCCATTTTTCAAAGTATTTGGAACTTCTATAAGTTTTTCATTAGTCATACTTACTCTTACTAATTCATTATCATTTACAAGTTCAAAATAAATAGGTTTAGTACTTCTCAAATATCCTCTAAGCTCTTTTTCTTCATATATATAATACTTTCCAGCACTAAGATTATTTATTACTATTTTTCCATCTTTATCTGTTTTACCATAAAAAATTACTTTATTGCTTTCAGAAGATACTATTTTTATTAAAACTCCAGAAAGTTTTTTTCCAGTTTCAGAATCTATTTTATAAACTTCTAAAGTTCCTTTATTCCTTTCATTTTCCATATTTATTTTTATAAGCATACCATTTTTAGTTACTTCAAAATATATCTTTTCACTATTTAATCTATAGTATTTAGGAGCTTTCTTTTCTTTCAAATAATATTTTCCAATTTCTAGATTTGGTACTTCTAAAACTCCATTTTTATCAGTTTTACCAGTATAAAGTAAAGTATCATCTTCTTTATATATTTCGATTATTGCATTAGCAAGTCTTTTATTAGTATCTTTATCTGTTTTAATAAGCTCTAGTTTACTTAATTTTAAATTACTAATATTTATTTCATATATCTTGCTTTTATTTATATCAATTTCTATATCTTCTGAATGTACATATCCTGAAGTTCCTTTAATTTGATGAATAGTATATTTTCCATAAGGAAGATTTATTTCTGCAACTCCATTTTTATTAGTAGTTATAGTATCTACTACTACTTTAGATGAATTAATCACTTCAAAGCTAGCACCTTCTTCTAAAGACATACTTTCTCCAGATCCACCTTTATTCTTAGTTAATACTAATTTACCTGAAACAACTTTATCTTTAACTTCTAAATTTATTTCAGTATTATCTTTATTTAGTTCAAAATCATAGACTTTATCACTTAATTCATATCCCTCTGGCGCTATAACTTCTTTTATTTTATATTTGCCATAATCTAAAATAACTTTTCCTTGTCCTTTACTATCTGTAGTGATTTTTTCTACTAGTTTATCATTAGAATCATATATTTCATACACAGCATCTTTTAAACTAGCATCTCCTTGAGGAGTATTTTCATCAGTATCATCATCTATCTTTTGAAGATTAACTACTCCTCCAGTTATTTCTATTTTAATTTGAAAATAAGGTAAATCAGTAAGAATTCCTCTAGTTATTATATCTTGATAATTAGAACTTGTAAGAAGTGCTATTGGGTTTACAATGCCATTTCTAAAAGAATAATTGATTACTTCACTTCCTTGTTTTTCTGCAGTAATTACAATCTTTTCTCCACTTTGTTTAACTGAAACATATTTAAGTGCGTTAACTCTAGAAAAATTTTCGAAAACATTATTATTATCTGTTAAAGTAATAGAATCACCTATTAATATTTTTTTATCAGTACCCGCAAAACTAGGAACTTTTCCATGATTATTGATTAAATTATTCATCTCTAAGACTTCATCTTTATAAAGATTTTTATTTGGAGTACTATTTCTATTTTCTTTAAAAGTCCAAGTAAGATCAGGTCTCATTACCCTCCATATCATTACTTGAGTTATTCCATACCATTTTTTCAAGCTATGATCAATATTTCCATTTTTATAACCATATCCATAGTACGCAAGAAGTCTTACTTTATTATATTTTTCCTTCGTCAAATTAGATTTACCAATAATATTATTTTTTCCTGTTATATAGGTAAATGAACCAGATGGAGCTTCTCCTAAAGCTAAAGCAGGATCAATGCAATAATAGATTCTACTATCAATTGAAGACTTTATAATCCAGCTATTATAATCCATCCATCTATTTGATTCCTCTGCAAAAACAGTAAATCCAGAATCAGGATGATATACATCGTATAACTTGCCATTATAAGTTTCTGCATCAACACTACCACCAATAATAATTAGAAATAAGATAAAAACAAACATAAATACTTTATTAAATTTTTTCATAACATTTCTCCTTTCAGAGAAACACTATAAACTATAGTAGCACAAATGTAAAATGGACAATTATAACATTTAAGACAAAACAAAAAGATAAAACATAAATATTGTCTTTATACAAAATTATAATTTCATCTTGTTTACCATAATCAAATTTTACGTTTCATACTTTTTAAAAAATTTTAAGAAATTAAAAAAACTCTCTATTTATTAGAAAGTTCTTCTACTTGTTTCTTAGAAAGACCAGTACTTTTCATAATTATATCAATCGAAACATTATTATCAAGTAAATTCCTTGCTATTTCAATATTTCTTGAATCAATTCCCTTATCATAACCTTCTTCAATAAGACTATTGTATATCATTTCTGCATCTTTTTCTTTTGTTACTCCCTTTTTTTATAGAGCTTTTATTCAATTCTACCCCCACAGAAGAACATTTGTTTGTACTTTTAAATAATTTTTTCATAGTATTTAACTCCTTTTTTGTAGAAAAATAAATTCTTCTACCTACTTATAATTATACATTTTATTTTTTATATATCTTTTTACACTTTTTTTAAAGCAATTCAATAATAAGTGGTCCTAGTAACAAAAGTAATAACAGTGGTATAAAGAAAATAACACTGACAACACTTATTTTAATTGGTATTTTACTGATAAAAGCTTTAGTTTCAAGTAATCTTTTTTCTCTTATATATGCTATTTGAGAATAAACTGTTTCAATAATATTATTACCAAACATATTAGATTGTCTAATATTAAGAATTATATTATTTACAGTATCTGATGGAATTCTATATTTAAGTTCTTCTAAAGCTTCGTCTAAATCTTTTCCATAGTTTACATCTTTTACAACTTTTTTAAATTCATCAGAAAGTTCTGAATCAATATTAAGTGTAGTAACTTCAATTGCAGTTTTTATATTTCTACCTGCTTCTAACGAAAGTACTAATATTTCAAAAAAATATAATGAATCCTTTTCTAATACTTTTCTTCTTTTTTCTATTTTAGTATCTATTAAAATTGGAAAGAATAATTGATATACTAAAAAAGTAACTAAAGGTGCAATAAAATAACCAAAATCTATAAAATAAAGTATTGCTATAAATACAATAATTGAAATAAACAATCTTATATTAAGTAAATCAACTGCATCTAATTTATTGTTTACTCCTAAAAGATTAGTTTTATCTTCAGCCATTTTTAAGTTCTTTTTACTATAAATTCTATAACTTAAACTTTTTTTATTTTTCATAAGTTTATCACTCCTTTATTTTTATAAGCTTTCTAACAATTATAATATAAAGTACATATATAGTTAGAATAACTATGAGTAATATTTTACCAATCAAAGTAGTTACAAAAGGAGCGAAATAACTTGGATTAAGTATATAAATCATGATGAATATAATAAATGGAATAGCTACTAAAATTTTAAAAACAAAATTTGATAGCGCTGTAACAGATTTAAGTTCATCATTTAACTTTTTACGTTCAAAGAAACTTTTTTCAATTGATGAAAACACTTTAACTATATTTCCACCGGTCTTATTAAGTATAACTAAAGATGAAGCCATATATTTAGTTTCTTCTAATTTTATCCTTGAGGAAAGTCTATCAAAAACAACATCAAGATCAAGTCCATAAGTTAAATCAATATACATTTTTTTAAATTCTTCACTAATTGGTCCATCTAATTCTTCAGACACAATTTCAACAGCTTGCATGATACTTCTCCCGGATTTAAAAGCATTACTCATAATAAGAACAGCTTTAAATAAATCATTTTCTATTTGTTTTTGTTTTCTTTTATCATCAAGAATTAAAAATACATCTGGAATAAAGAACCCTACCAAAAGAGATATAATAACTTGAAAAACACTAAGTGATTGTCCTCTTAAAACATCAGAAATTATTGTAATAACAAGAGCAATTAAACTAATTAAAACTTTATTTGAAAGTATATCCATTGCTTTATCTCTAATTATTTTAGTTCTATCAAGGTATTTATCGTATCTTTTGCTATAATTTAATAAAACTTTAGATTTAGATAAACTTTTAGAAATTCTAGTTATTATTTTGCTATATTTTAATCTTAAATAATCAAAAAATGATAAAGGTTTATCGGTGATAGAAAATGTAGAAAACCTAGTTATTCTTCTTTCAAGTTCTAGAACGTTTTTAAATTTCAAAAGAAGAATGACTATAAATAAAAGTCCAAATATAAGTAAAAATTGTACTGTTATAAATAGTATTGAATTTCCCATATTATCTATCCCTTTCTATTCTTTATTTTATATTTTCAAAAATATCATCTATATCATCTATTCCTTTAGATTTTATTTTGTTATAAACTTTAGGAACATATTTATACATAATATATGATCCATTAACTTCACCACTTTTAGTAAGACCTTTTTGTTTAAATCCGAATATTTCTCTAAGATTAATTTCACCATCTTTTAGATTATATACTTCAGAAATAGAAACAATTTTTCTTTTACCATCTTGAAGTCTTTCAATATAAACCACTAAATCAATAGCTTTTTCTATATATTCACGAATAGCGGTAACAGGAATTTGTATTCCACTCATAAGAACCATTGTTTCTAGTCTATTAAGAGCATCTTTTGGTCCATTAGCATGAAGTGTAGACAAACTTCCTTCGTGTCCTGTATTCATCGCTTGAAGCATATCAAAAGCTTCTTTCCCACGAACTTCTCCTACTATTATTCTATCAGGTCTCATACGAAGTGAATTTATAACTAAATCACGTATAGTTACTTCTCCTTCTTTTTCATAATTCATATTTCTAGTTTCAAGAGTAATTACATGATCTTGTTTGAGTTTAAGCTCTGCAGCATCTTCAATTGTTATAATACGCTCATCATTGCTAATAAGCGATGATAAAACATTCAAAACAGTAGTTTTACCAGAACCAGTTCCTCCACATATTAAAATATTTAATTTTCCTTTAACTGCAGCATCTAAAAACCTAGCCATATAACTTGTAAGAGTCCCCATTCTTAATAAATCTTCCATAGTATTTAAGTTCTTTTTAAATTTTCTTATAGTAAGAACTGGTCCATTTAAAGAAAGCGGTGGTATGACTGCATTTATTCTAGAACCATCCTTAAGTCTTGAATCAACCATAGGATTTGCAACATCAATTGTTCTTCCAAGTGGTTGTATCATTCTTTGAATTGTTCTTATAATGTGTTCATCATTTATAAAAGAAACTGAATCATCTTTAATAACTTTCCCATCTATTTCAATATAAATCTTATCTGGACCATTAACCATTATTTCAGTAATATTTTTATCATCTAAAAGCTCTGTAATTGGTCCATAACCATGAATTTCATTTTCTATTAAATTAAATATATGATTTCTTTCTAAATTTGAAAGATCATATCCTTCTAAAGCATCATCAATTTCATTATTTATATATTCAGTTAAAAGTTCATTATCAGGAACATCGTTATCAATAATATTTTGAATAACTTTATTTCTTAAATTATCCAGAAGAATCTTATCTTCAAAAACATCATAATCATCAGAAATAACCTCCTTAGAAGGCACAACTTTTTCTTCTATTTCAAAAGCTTCTGAAAGTGTTTTTCTCATTTTTTAGCCTCCTTTTCTTTAAAGTTTATCAAAGTATTAGCAATATTTTTAAGCTTTTCCCATTCTTTTTTATCACTAAAAGATAAATGCTTATTAAAAATAACTATTTTTCCTTCCAAAATATATTTATCAATATTTTTAATATACATAGACTTCGAAATAGTAAAATCTACATTGTTTTTAATAATATTTCTTATATCAAAAAGAGTATAATAACTTTTTCCAGGCATAACTGATTCATTTAAAAGAGTATAATAATTTTGATACCCAACATCTTTCATAATCGAAATAAATGATTTGGTATTTTTAAGATCAAATGTATCGTTAGTAAACATATATAAAATAGAATCACTATTATCAAGCGCTACTACATTGATTTCATCAAGAACATGGCTTGTATCTACTAAAATAACATCATATTTATAAACAACATTTCTAAATATAAGGGGAATGTATTTAGAATCTATTTTATTAGCCATCCTAGGATCTTTAGGTGCTGCTATTATGTCAATATTTTCACTATAGGAAAATAAATAATCTTCTATTTTTTCATATCTATTATTAGTAAGATCTTCTACTAAATTAAATATTGTTCTATCATTTGTAGAATTCAAATAAGTAGCAACAGCTCCACCATATAGATCTAAATCAATCACAAGTGTTTTAAGCCCTAATTTTTCATAAACTCCTGCTAAATTAAGAGTAGTAATAGTTTTACCAACCCCTCCTTTAGTAGAAGTAATAGTAATAATCTTACCCTTTGTATTTCTCATATCATTTCCCCTTTTCTTCTATAATAAGTTTACCATTAATAATCTTACCTTGTAAATTAACTTCTAAGTTATATTTATCATATCCTATAATTTTACCAAAAATAGGATCTATTTTATTCATAAGATGAATACTATTATTATCAATTGAAATAATTTCTATATTTTCATCATTTTCTTTAATTACTTTAACAACATCCGAAGAAGTTTTATTATTTTCAATTAAAGCCTTAAGAGAAGAAGTAGCAATTCCTTCAAGTTCTGTATCCTTTCTTGATATATAAGCTGAATCAAAAACAAAAGCAAATAGCATTAAAATAAATGGTATAAGTACTACAAATAGTACCAAAGTTTGTCCTTTATTATTCATATAAAATAGTCCTTTCAGTCTTTATAATAAAAGGATTATCAAAAAAAAGTGAAGAAAACGGAGTAATTAATTTTACTTTTTTACTAGTTTTAATTTTTAAAGTATCTGAAGAACTAGCAAAAGACACTTTAACATCTTTATCATTAACTATATTTTCAATATAACTATTTGATTTACCATTTTCTTTTAAAGTAACTATATCATTAGTAATACCTTCTAAATGATTTTTTTGATAAAAAATATTAGAAAAATCTATAATGACAAAAATTATCATTAAAACAATTGGTAAGATTATGACAAATTCTACCAAAGCTTGTCCTTTATTTTTCAGTTTCATTTGGATCTTTACAATATCCTTCCCCAGATTTATCACCCTTTACATAAACTTCTCCTACTAGTTCACAAGAAGATTTAGTAATAGCATCTTTTAAATATCCTCCTAAAAGTGTTACCAAAGATATAGCAACAACACTAATAAGAGCAATAATTAAAACATATTCTACCAGGGTTTGACCATTATTGTTTACTCTTTTCATCATCCTCACCTATTTTCCTACTTTAATTTTATAAAAAATGGAGAAAAAAGTCAATTAATATTACTATTATTTATTTTGTTTACATATAAATTATTAGGTGATGTTATGGAAACTATTAAAAAATACTTAACTAGCATAGTTATAACTCTAGGACTAATTTTATCATTTAGCTTCTTTTTAAATATTTTTAGTTACTTTGATTTATTAAGTAATAATGTATATAAAATAATTCTAATTTTTACATCAATCATTTCAATTGCAGTAGGAGCATTTATGTTAGGTAAAGGAGCAAACAAAAAAGGATATCTAGAAGGAATAAAATTTGGGCTTATCACTACTCTACTATTTTTTATCATTTCATTTTTAGCATTCGATCAAAAAATAACAATATCTAGTTTAATATATTATTTAATTCTTATAATAACTTCAAGTATCGGAGCAATGTTAGGAATAAATAAAAGAACTAATCAAGATAATTAAATCAGTTCCTCTACTTTTTCCCTAGAAAGCCCAGTACTAGATACTATAATGTCAATATCTACACTATTCTTAAGCAAATTTTCTAAAATGTACCCTTTGTCAAGGACAAATTTTTAATTTTAAGAAGAAGGTATTTTA
>JBJEDW010000082.1:0-6723 GCA_051872415.1 Bacilli bacterium | reverse complement strand
AAGTAAAGGAATTGATAAGAGTACTATATCTGAATGTACTGGCTTATCAAAAGAAGAAATAGAAAAGCTTTCTAAAGAATAGAGCTTTTTTATTTTAAGTTTAAGATTTTTAGATATAGTTTGGTATTTGTTGATAAAATACATAAAAAAAATTAATATATTCGTATCAAAAATTTACATAATGTGATAAAATATTAATATAGAATTAAGAGGGTGTTTATATGGAAAAGATTAATGTTGTTATAAATGATAAAAAATATGAGTTTGAGAAAGGGGTTACTCTTTCGGAGATATCTAGTGAAATATATAAGGAAAAGTTTCCTGTTTTAGTGGCTTTTATTGATAATGAGATTTTTTCTCTTGATAAAAAGGTAGTTAGTGATTGTAATGTCAGGTTTGTTAATGTTCTTGATCCTGTTGGAAATAGAATTTACCAAAAAGGTCTTTTGTTTGTACTTGTTTATGCTTTTAAAGAACTTTTTGGATATGATTATCATGTAAAAGCTTGCCATTCTATTGATAAGGCTATAAAACTTAGGACAAATTTGCGTCTTAATCATGATAGAATAAAAATGCTTAAATCTAAGATGAGAGAAATTATTGATGCTGATATGCCTATTACTAAATGTTTGGTAAGTAGAAAAGAAGCTAGAAATTATTTTAAAAGTACTTTTGATGATGCGAAGGCTGATACTTTTATTTATAATACTAATCATTATGTTACTTTGTATAAACTTGGTGATTTATATGATTATTTCTTTACTGAAATGCCTATTTCTACTGGAGTATTTACTGATTTTGATTTATATTTTTTGGATAAGGGGTCTTTTATTTTACAATTTCCTGTAGCTAGTTCTTTTGGAAAGATTCCACAGTATGTTAATAGAGAAAAAATAATTGAGGCTTTTGATGAAAATTATGCTCTTTCAAAAAAACTTGGCATATTTAATAGTGCTGATATAAATATGGCTGTTTGTGATGGGAAAATTTCTGATATTATTAAGCTTACTGAAACTATTTCTAGTAATAAGCTTTTGGAACTTGCTAGGGAAATATATGATAGGAAGAATACTCTTAAAATTGTTTTAATAGCTGGTCCTTCTTCAAGTGGTAAGACTACTACTTCAAAGAAGCTTTCTATGTTTCTTAAGAGTTTTGGGCTTAATCCTAAACCAATTTCTATTGATGATTATTTTTTGAGTCGTGAGGATACTCCAAAACTTCCAAATGGGGAATATGATTTTGAATCTATTCGTGCAGTTAATGTAGATTTATTTAATGATCATTTGACTCGTCTTATTAATGGCGAGGAAGTAGATATTCCAACTTTTAACTTTTTTAAAGGAAAAGGCGAATATTTAGGAAAGAAAATAAAACTTGATGATGGGGATATACTAATTATTGAAGGTCTTCATGCTGTTAATGAGGAACTTACTAAGTCTATTCCTAAAGATAAAAAGTATAAAGTTTATATTTCTCCACTTACTGATCTTAATATTGATAATCATAATATGATTTCTAATACTGATGTTAGACTCCTTAGGAGAATTGTTAGAGATAATAGAACTAGGGGATATAGTGCTGAGGATACTATTAAAAGTTGGAGGCGTGTTCGCGAAGGAGAAGATAAGTATATTTTTCCTTTTCAAGAGGATGTAGATTATGTTTATAATTCTTCTCTTATGTATGAAATTGGTGTTTTGAAGCTTTATGCTGAACCGCTTCTTTTTGGAATTGATAATTCGTCTTTATATTATGAAGAGGTTGTTAGACTTTTAAATTTTTTAGGTATGTTTGTAGGAATTCCTACTGATGAAATACCTAGTGAATCTATACTTAGAGAGTTTATTGGTGGTAGTTATTTTGAATAGGAGGATATTTTTATGAGAGTTGCAATAAATGGATTTGGTAGAATTGGTAGACTTGTTTTTAGAATTATGAATGAAAGTGATGAGTTTGATGTTGTTGCTATAAATGATTTGACTGATGCTAAACAACTTGCTCATTTACTTAAATATGATTCTAGTCAAGGTAGTTATAGAAAAGATGAAATAAGTTATGAGGATAATTATTTAATTGTTGGAGATAGGCGTATTGTTGTTTTTTCTGAGACTGATCCTATTAACTTACCTTGGGGTAAGTTAGATATTGATATGGTTTTTGAATGTAGTGGACGTTTTACTAAGGAAGAGGATGCTAATAAACATATTTTAGCAGGTGCTAGGAAAGTTATTATATCTGCTCCGGCGAAGGGAAATGTTAAAACTATTGTTTATGGTGTTAATGAGGAAATTTTAACTGGGGATGAAAAAATTATTAGTGCGGCTTCTTGTACTACTAATTGTTTGGCTCCAGTACTTAAAGTAGTTAATGATAATTTTGGTATAAAAAGAGGTTATATGACTACAATACATGCTTATACTAATGATCAAGTAATACTTGATGTTTCTCATAAGAAGGGAATTGAAGCTAGAAGAGGTAGAGCGGGTGCAATTAATATTATTCCTTCTTCTACTGGTGCAGCGAAGGCAATTGGACTTGTGCTTCCAGAGCTTGATGGTAGACTTAAAGGTTCTGCTATGAGAGTTCCTATTTCTGATGGTTCTGTGGTTGATTTAGTTTTAGAACTTGAAAGAGATGTTACAGTTCCTATTGTTAATAAGGCTTTTATTAACTCTAAATCTTCTGTTTTAGATGCTACTTATGATCCGATTGTATCTAGTGATGTTATTGGAGATACTCATGGAGGAGTTGTTGATCTTTTACTTACTGATATTTTAGAGGTTGATGATAAACAATTAGTTAAGATTGTAGCATGGTATGATAATGAAATGGGATATTCTAATCAAATGGTAAGGTGTGCTAAATACTTTGCTAGTTTGATGAAATGATGATAGGCGAAAGCTTGTCTTTTTTGTGCATAAAAAAAGTGTAGACATTTACACTTTTTACATATTATTTTGTTTCGTTGTGTGATTTTTTTAGGGCTTTTTTTCCTATTTTTGCTTTTTTGTGAATGTTATAAATAGTTTTGTTAATTACTAGATCGAATTCTCCAACGTATTCTGTTACTTCTGCTCCAAAACCTAGTTTCATTTCGTTTAAGCCATTAAATTTATTATTGTTATCAAAATATCCAGTTATGGCATTTAAATCAAAATAAACTGCTCCAAGTTTTGAGTATTTTTCGATTATTGCCCATTTTGTTAGAAATGTTGGATAATATAATTTATATGCTTGGTTTTGTCCCTCAATAATTAGTACTACTCCATGTTTTTCAATTATTACAGCACAGGCACTTATGATTATTCCTTGGGGATTTTTTGAAAATAATGATGATGCTGTTTCTAGTTCTTTTTTATAGACTGCGAGTACTTTATCTGAAGTTATTTTTGAGTTTGTTAATTTGTTGCTTATTTTATTTTTTAGACCAGCTTCTTGTATTTCTTGATTTATTCTTTCGTTTTTTTGAAGTTCTTGTTCGTAGATTTGTTTTATGTTGTTAAGATATTTTTCTGTATTTAATTTGGCAAAATATAGTTCAAAACTATTTCCAAAATTTTCTGCGAATTTTTTATAATAGTTAAGTTTTCTATAGTGTTTTTTTGCTACGAATTTGTAAAATGTTTCTATGTCTCCGTGGTTTCCTTGAAGGATTTCTACTCCTCTTGATTGGGCTTTTCTTATTTTGTTTTTAACGCTTGGATCAAAGTGTTCGAAAAGTGTTTCGCTTGAGCCGGTTACTTTTAAGATGGCGTTCCATCTTGGTTTTAGTGTACCAAAGAATTTATTATCTCCGAAGTATTCGTATCCTATTTTTGTTAGGAATGGCACTAAATCGTTGGTATAAGGACTTTTTAGTATATTACCATTTTTATCTCTTTTGTTGTTGACAACTGGAGGATCTATTTTTAAAAATATAATACTATTTTTAGCAAGAAATTTTTTCATTTTGTTGGTAACATCTATTATTAAATCTTTGTTATCGTAGTCAATTAAAAATCCTCTTGGGGCATAGGCGTATTTGTATCCTAGAAATAGTTTTTGGATTAGAATTAGACTTGCACCGATTAAAATATTTTGGTCGTTTATGAAACCATAGTAATGGGGTTCAAAACCATCTGATTTCATTAGATTGCCATAGCTTGATGTTTGATAGTATGTGTGTAGAGGGTGAGAAACAGAAAAATTGTCAAATTGTTCAGGGCTTAATTTTACTATTTTCACTTTTATCCCTCCTTTTAGACTTTTCTATATATATAATATCTTTTTTTTGATAAAAAATCAATAAAAAGTTTAAATACTAATAAATTTATTATATAATTGTTTTTAGAGGTGTTAAATTTATGATAGAAGATATAAAAGCTAGAGAAATTTTAGATTCTAGGGGAAATCCTACTATTGAGGTTGATGTTATTTTGGATGATGGAAGTATAGGTCGTGCTTCTGTTCCAAGTGGTGCTTCAACTGGATCGAATGAGGCTTTAGAACTTCGTGATGGGGGAAAGCGCTATTTGGGGAAAGGTGTTTTAAAGGCTGTTAAAAATGTTAATACTGTTATAAAAAAAGAACTTATTGGAAGGAATGCAAGTGATCTTAGAAATATTGATGATTTAATGATTGATCTTGATGGTACTCCTAATAAGAGTAAGCTTGGCGCTAATGCTATTTTAGGTGTTTCTCTTGCGTGTTTAAAGGCTAGTAGTAATAGTTTAGGTATTCCTCTTTATAAGTATGTTGGTAAGGGAAAAAAGTTACCACTTTGTATGATGAATATTTTAAATGGTGGCATGCATGCTGATAATAATTTGGATTTTCAGGAATTTATGATTGTTCCTTATGCTGATAAGGTTAAAGATAGAATTAGAATAGGTAGTGAAGTTTTTCATACGCTTAAGAAAATTTTAAAAGAAAAGGGTTATCATACTGGTGTTGGAGATGAAGGTGGTTTTGCACCGGACTTAAAGGATAATTTCGAAGCTCTTGATCTTATTTGTTTAGCAATTAAAGAGGCTGGGTATGTACCGGGAAAAGATGTTTCTCTTGCTCTTGATGTTGCAGCTTCAGAGCTTTATAAGGATGGTATTTATACTATTGATGGAAAGGAATATAGTACTTCTGAACTTAATAATTATTATGTTTCTTTAATAGATAAATATCCAATTGTTTCAATTGAAGATCCTGTGTGGGAAGGGGATTTTGAAGGCTTTAAAGAACTTACTTCTTTGATTGGTGATAGGATTCAACTTGTTGGGGATGATCTTTTTGTTACAAATATTAAGTATTTAAAACGTGCTTCTTCGATGAAAGCTGGCAATGCTATTTTATTAAAGGCTAATCAGATTGGTACTGTTAGTGAGATGATTGATACTATTAATTTTGCTAAGAAACATGGTTATAAAACTATTATTTCTCATAGGAGTGGGGAAACAGATGATACTTTTATTGCTCACATGGCTGTTGGACTTGATATAGGACAAATAAAGACTGGATCTTTATCTAGGATGGATAGAATTTGTAAGTATAATGAACTTATTAGAATTGAAGAGGAACTTGATTAAGAAATTTGTATGTTTTTGATTTGATGATAATATTTTGTTTTAAGATAAGTATAATTTTATAGGTGATTATCTTGAATGAAATATTATTTTTAGTTTTTGCTTTTTTAACAGTTTTTTTGAGTATTAAGCTTTCTTATTATGCTGATAGAATTAGTAAAACTTCTTTGGTAAGTGGTGCTTTAATCGGAGGAATAGTTCTTGCTGGTGTTACTTCTCTTCCTGAGTTTGTTACTTGTTTTAGTGCTATTATGGTAGGAAATCCTACTCTTGCTATTGGAGATGTTTTAGGAAGTAATTTGTTTAATATTTTTATGATTTGTTTTTTTGATATTGTTTTTATAAGAAAGATGATTTTTTCTTGTACTTCGAAAAGTCATAATTTGGTTTTGCTAATTCTTTTGGTTAATTATTTGGTTTTGTATTTGTTTATTAGTAAGATTTTTGATTTTAGTTTGTTTTCTATAGGTATTCCTAGTATTGTTATTATTATTACTTATATTATTTATATAAAGAGTATTTCTAAGTTTTGTGATAATGAGGTTGTTATTAATGATAGTGGTGATAGTCATTTGATTTTGAAACTTGTTGTTACTGCAATATTTATGGTTATGTCTAGTGTGATATTAACAATTATTGTTAATAATTTGTCTATTATTTATCCATCTTTTTCTAGTAGTTTTTTGGGTGCTATATTTTTGGGGATTACTACTTCTCTTCCTGAAGTTATAACTTTTTATACTTTGGTTACTATTGGAAGCTATGATCTTGCTCTTTCTAATATAGTTGGGAGTAATTTGTTTAATTTGCTTGTTTTGGCAGTCGGGGATATACTAGTCTTTGGTTATTCTATTTATGATTTTTCTGATAGGGATACTATTTTAATTGTTATTTTGGGCTTTGTTTTTACTCTTGTTTGTCTTTTTTCTAATAATAGAAAAAGTGTTAGGAATAGTTTATCTTATATTTTATTATCTTTGCTTGTAATAGTTTTATATCTTTCTTTTTGGATAACTAATTTTATTAAAACTTAAATTTGTGTTTGTGATTTTTTTAGTTTAAGTTTAGTAAATTGAAAAGTGGTGAATTCTTAAATTGATTTCACTCTTTAAATAGAAAAAAGTGCGTAAATTTTTAGACTAAAGTTCGTTTTTTTACGGACTTT
>JBJEDW010000081.1:0-6919 GCA_051872415.1 Bacilli bacterium | reverse complement strand
AAAGTATCTTTACTATCATATTTATAAAATAAAATATTTGAAGAACATTACTTGTTTCACAAAATGCTCTAAGTATCATAATATTCCTCCTAATAAATAATTCTTATATATAACAACAAATATCAAAAATGAATTTTAACAAACTATCTTTTTCTAGAAGTGTTACCATTATTTCTATCCGGATAAACTTCTACCATAGATATTTGAGAAAAAGCATTAGATTCTATATCTTCTAAAGGGGTAACATCATGTTTAGATAGATATAAATTATACATTTTTTCACATATATCAGTTATACAATAAGTATTACCAAAATAATGCTTTTCAGAACAATCTCCATCATCTTTCTTATAATCACTTATTTTTTTATCTACTTCATCTGTAACGTATTCTAAAAGAGTTGTATAATATTTTATTAAACTATCACTCATATAATCTAAATATCCCATTGAAGACTTAACATCATTCTTTTTTAAAAACTCAGTCATTTCAGTTTTAGTCATTCCAAAAAAACTTCTATTGATATCTGCTAAAATATTATAGCCACCATTAAAAAAACTAAGTCTTTCTTTTAAACTATTATATTTTTCTTTATAAGCTTCTATCAATTCTTCCCTATTCATATCATTTAAAGGCTGCATTATTGTACTAGTCATAGCTAAAAACATTTGATTTTCTGCATAAAATAATAAATTATCTTTTATATCTACAAGTCTATATTGATTTTTCTTAACAGCCTTCAAAAAATCTTCTACTTTTGTTAAATATAAATAAGTAGCATCACGATAAACATAATTAACTTTTTTATAGATAGATTGTTTTATACAATCAAATTCATATTCATCGATTATTCCCTCATTAACTTCAGACAAAAGTCTAGAAACTTCTAATCTTTTTTTTGTAATATCAACCATACTTTTCATAACATCACCCCAAAATTATAGTTTTTAACTTGTTATATTTTCTAATATAATCAAATTCTAAAGAATTTTTAATACTATCTTTAACTTAATTTCTCTTTAATTTTATTTGTAACTTCTTTCATATTACATTTGTTTTTTACAATTGGAGTTATTATTCTCATTACAGAACCTAAATCTTTTATTGTAGTAGATCCAGTTTCCTTAATAGCATTATTTATTATTTCTTCTATTTCTTCTTCAGTTAATTTTTTTGGCATGTATTCTTTTAAAATATCAACTTCTTTTTGATAAGAATTTACTAAATCTTCTCTTCCAGCTTTTTCAAATTCAGCAATTGAATCATTTCTCATTTTTATTTGTTTGTTAATTACATCAAGTAAAAGATCGTCATTTTCTTCTTTTTTATTATTGATTACTTCTAATTGCATTGCACCTTTTACTGCTCTTAAGGTATTTAATTTTTCTTTATCTTTTTCCTTCATCGCAGTAATTAAATCACTTTTTAATTTTTCTAATAAAGTCATATTATATCCTCCTATTAAAAAACAGAAATATTAATCATTTCTATTTCTGCTATTCTTTTTATTTCGTTTTCTAGAATTTATGATATTTTGTTTTTTTTCTTCTCTTCTTTTTACTCCTGGCTTATCATAAAATTTTCTTTTTTTGGCTTCAGAAAGGACACCATCACGAGCACATTTTTGTTTAAACTTTTTAAGTGCTCCATCTAAATTACCTTTTACTGTTACTTCAGTCATAATTTAATCCTCCTTTCTTGCCTGTAATTACCTATGTATTATAACAAACCTTAGGATAAATTTCAACTTTTTTTTATACATTTTTCTTAAAATGGCAGTTTAAAGTTACCATTTGTTATTTGTTTCATCATTTTTTTACTTTGTTCAAACTGTGTAAGCAAACGATTTACTTCCATTACAGGTCTTCCACTTCCTTTAGCTATTCTTTGTTTTCTACTTGCTTTTATTATTTCTGGATTCCTTCTTTCTTTTTTGGTCATTGAAAGAATTATTGCCTCTACATGAGCCATATCTTTTGGATCAATATTGATATTATTAAGTCCCATTTTTTTTGCTCCAGGAAGCATTTTTAAAATTGATTCTAGTGATCCTAATTTTTTTATTTGTTTCATTTGAGTAAGAAAATCTTCTAGATCGTATTTACCTTGTCTCATCTTTTTTAATGATTTTTCTGCCTCTTTTTCATCTATTACTTCATTTGCTTTATCTACTATCGATAAAATATCTCCCATTCCTATTATACGAGAAGCCATTCTATCAGGATAAAAAGCTTCTAGACCGTCTAGTTTTTCTGATACTCCAACAAATTTTATAGGAACATTAGTAAGATGTCTTACTGAAAGTGCTACTCCTCCCCTGGTATCTCCATCAAGCTTTGTTAAGATTACTCCGGTTAAATCTAAGTTTTCATTAAATCCAGTTATTACATTTATAGCATCTTGTCCCATCATTGCATCAATTACTAAAAGTACCTCATTTGGATTTATTTCTTGTTTTATATTTTTTAACTCGTCCATTAAAGCATCATCAATATGAAGACGTCCTGCTGTATCTATTAAAACATAATCATAACCATTTTCTTTGGCATAATTATAAGCATTCTTACTTATTTCAACTGGATCTTTTTTACCTTCTTCATATACTTCAATATTAAGTTCTTTTCCTATTTGTTTTAGTTGATCAATAGCTGCAGGTCTATAAACATCACATGCTACTAAAAGAGGTTTTTTACTATGTTTTTTTCTTAAATAATTAGCTAATTTACCTATAGTAGTAGTTTTTCCAGAACCTTGAAGCCCTACTAACATTAAAGTTGCAGGATTACCATTCATATTAAGGGGAGCTGACTCTCCTCCTAAAAGTTCTTCTAATTCATCACGAATTATTCCTACAAACATTTCTCCTGGAGATAGACTTTTTTTAACCTCTTCCCCCAGAGCTTTTTCTTTAACTTTAGAAGTAAATTCTTTTACAACTTTATAGTTAACGTCAGCTTCAAGAAGTGCTAAACGAACTTCTCTAAGCATTGGATCAATATTTTCTTCAGTTATTTTTCCATGTCCTTTAATATTTTTTATAGCTTTTTCTAATCTATCACTTAACGTTTCAAACATATATATCACCTTTTGTAATTATAGCAATAATTTTAAAAAAAATAAAGGATTTAGTAATTTATTTAGAATATATACTTATTCCATATTTATTTTCAGTTGCATCATAAAAAATATAATTTTTCGGAGGATTATAAGTCAATGATAAAAATACTATGTATCCTAAAACTATCAATATAATTGATGCTATGTTTAATAGATTATTTTCACTTTTTCTTGTTATTAAAAAATAGTTAAATATTGTCATTAAAATTATTACTATTATCAAAAGAGATATAGATACTATCATATTTTCTCCAAACGAGTTATATAAAGGAAGATAAATAATTAAATATAGAATAATGCTTGTTATCATAGTTAAAAATAAACTAGAAAAAAAATTAGTAAATTTAATATTCTTTCTCCTTAAAATAAAGTATTCTATAATACCCCAAGTTAAAAATCCACTATAAAGAAGTTTCATGTGTTCCCAAATGCTTTCGTTTACTGGAAAAAGAACAGAAAAAATTGGATTTGGTAACCATTCATACAAAAAATGATACAAAACTGTTAAAAGGGATATAACTACTATCCCTATCAATTTCACTTTTTTCATATATCACCATTATTAATATATGAAAAAATGATATAAATTATTTATTTAGTATTATAAAACTTCTATTTCTTCTTCATCAGGTTTTGAATCAACTTTCAAAACTTCATCCTTAAATTCAATATTTTTCCCCTTTTCTGGAGAAATAATATCTAACTTAACTTCTTCGATAGGAAATACATTCACATCTCTTTTTACAACTTTTTCCTCTTTTTCATCATTAATTTCTTCATAATCAATTTCCTCATCTAAAGAAATAGTAACATCCTCTATGTCATCTTGTTTAGTTTCAATTATTTCAAATTCTTTTACTTCTTCCTCTTCTTTTTCCTCGTCTTCTTGAACTTCTTCGACTTCAACGAGTTCAGTATCATCAGAAAATTTTTCTAAACTAGAGTTTACTTTCTTATCCTCTTCTTTTTTCAAAACAGATTTATTTTCACTAAATATATCTTCATTAGGTTTAATATTATCTATGTCTTTTTTTTCAAAATCTTTGCCCTCAATAACAATATTAGGTATTTCATCATCATTTAAAGATCTAACTTTATCAGTAGGCTCTTTACTAGGAAGCTTATCAAGTAAAACTTTTTCTAAGCCGGAGTTTACCTTTTCAACTTCTTCTTTTTTCAAAACAGATTTATTTTCGCTAAATATATCTTCATTAGGTTTAATATTATCTATATCAGTTTTTTCAAAATCTTTGCCTTCAATAACAATATTAGGTATTTCGCCATCATTTGAAGAAATAACTTTATCAGTTAACTCTTCACTAGGAAGCTTATCAAGTAAAACTTTTTCTATTTCGGCTTTATCTAAATCATTCAAAGTCTTTTCTAATTCATCATTATTCCTAATTTTATAGTCCTCTAAAGCTTTTTTAGCACTTACTTCTTCTTCAATAACAGTATTCAATAACATATCGGAGTTTTCTTTTCTTTCTTTTTTTGAAATCACTGCACATATAATAAGCAAAATTATTCCCACAATCATAAGAGCAATACCATAAAAAAGTAAATTTTCAAAACTCTTATTAGCAATAGTCAATATCAAACTATCAATAATTCCTCTACTATTAATAAACATACTTAGAAATTTCACCTCCAAAAAGCTAAACAACACTAAGATAATACCATCTATTACAAGCATATTACTACACCATTTAAATGCTTTTAACTTATTTAATAGACAAATAGCAATTAATGTATATGCTCCTAAAACAAATGTTCCTAAAACAAACCATATATATTTAGAAAAACAAATATTTGATAAAATTTTTAAGACATTAACATTTATTCCTAATCCCTCTAATTCACTAATATCTGGTGTAAAATCATAAACTTTAAGACAAAGATCAGAAACATAGTCATTAAGCATACTTAGTTGTTCATCACTTAAATTAGTACCTTCAACTTCCATATAATTATTTTGAACAATATCTATAATTTTATTATTATCAAGTCTTTCTCTATCAGTACTAAATAATACATTGTTAACATAACTATACATATAACTAGTTAAAACATCATTAAACTCATCACTATACAAAACTTTTTCCGTTACTTCTTCTGAAATTTTCATTTTCAAAAGTTTATCACTGATTGACTGCTTCAAAGTATTATTATTATTCTCCCCAAAAACTTCATTAGAAGGAGAATTAAAAATATCAGAACTAACAATGTATTTTGAAATACTTTCTTCTGTAACCATAGACTTGGCTATTCCAATTAACATCATTAATAAAACAAGTATCGAAAAAGCAATCAAAAATATTATCGCAAAAAACTTCCTTAAAAATTCAACTGCTTTCATCTTAGCCTCCCCTATGATACTTTGATTTTAACATATTTTTATTATTTTGTATACAAAAATTTTCCAGAAAGCACAAAAAAAGAACTGTTTGCTACAAGTTCTCTAACTTTTCTTTTGATCACTAGTTTTTATTGCTTTAACATCTGAATCATTAGAAGGATTTTCTCCTTGCTCTGCATCCTCAGTCTCTTCAGGGACTTTTATACTAACAGAGAAAATCTTTTTATTAGTATCTATTACTTCTTCACCATTTTTATCTTTCTTAAGCTCATAAAAATTCATTCTCAATTTAGGATCTCCTATAGGTTGTTCAAACACCATAGAACCAGTTTTTATACCTCCAATAACTAAATCACCAGAATAAAGAGCAGTATCCACATTAACTGAAGTAAAAATTCTTTTTTCTTCATCACCATTACTATTAGACATTGTCCAGTTCTTATAACTATATTGAACCTTTTCACCAGTATTATTTTTCATATAAACCGTAACTATCAAAAACTGATTTCCTTCCTTCGGAGCCTTATAACTATTTCCCTCAGAAGTTTCAACTTTAACAACTTTATAATCCATACCATTATAAGTAATTAAATCACCCATTCCAAATATCTTTTCAGTAGTAGCTTTTTCTCCTACCACCACAGTATTATCAGCATTAGTAAAATCTCTATAAGCATCAACCCCAAAATAAGAACTAATTCCTAATACCACTAAACAAATAACAATTAATGCTAAAGTCTTATAACTTAATCTATTTTTAAATACTTTTTTATTATTAAAACTTTCAACAGATCGAACAAGAAATTTTTTTATCTTTTTTAAAACTGATTTTATCCTACAAATAAAATGAAAATTATTTATCTTAATCTTTAAATTTTCTTTTTCTATATTATTTTCTGTATTCTTTAAAGAAACTTTTTTTACGTTTTTTGATGCAACTTTATTTACATTCTTTAATTTAGAATCATTCTTAACATTTACATTCTTCCTAACATCAACATGATTATTTAAAACTTTATTTGTTTTAGAGCCATTAACTTTTGAGTTATTTTTAATGATTCTTGCTTTACTTACATCAGCTCCGCAATATTTACAAATTTTCATTTTATTAGACACATGTTTTTTACATTTTTTACAAACTTTCATAAGCAATCACACCCCTTAAATAAGTTTTCCATACTAACTAGCAAGATTATATCATATAAAAATAATTTTGTCAGTACAAATCTAATAAATATTATGAACTAATTTTAATAAAAATACAAGGATAAAATAACCTAAATGCAAATATATAAATGGAAATATTAAGTGTCCGCACATTCGATTACCTAAAATGTAAGTTTTTTATATACTTGATAATATCATATTTGAACTTTTATAGTCAAACATTGAGAGTGTAAGAAATTCTGTGTAAATGGTATCTTTCCATGATTAGAAGTAAGT
>JBJEDW010000080.1:0-1562 GCA_051872415.1 Bacilli bacterium | reverse complement strand
GCTAAGAATTTAATCTTCTTAGCGTTTTATTAACTATTTGGTTTTAACAGGGAACCAAAGTGTTCCATCAGGTGTTGCCCAATTACCATCAGTAGTCTTATGGAATGTTAATGTTAATTTCTTACTTTTTAATGTCCAACTACTTTCATGTTGAATAACGTAAACACGTCCCAAATCAACATTAACTAGCTTCAGATAGTCCTTAGGATTAAAAGTACTATGACCTGTTAAAGCCTTATAGATACTTTTAGCAGTTGGTGTATTAGAGTTTATTAGCTTGGAATTACCTAAATAACTTTTTTTACCAACAGGCTGAAAACCATTAATAGTAGCCGAATTTTTGCTCAAAAATAAAGCCACTGATATACCCAAGTGATTAACCATTGTATTATCGCTTTGCCGAGCATCAAAAGTTTGATATCCTTGATTAATCAAACCATTAGGAACAGTTTGCTGGTTGCGATAAACTAACCAACCTGCGAGAGCACTTCCAATAATAATTACAGTAGCCAAAACTCCTACAATCTTTTTGTTCATAGGGCTCCACCTTCTCCTATTTCTAAATTTTTGTCTCATTATACTTAGAGTTAAATTAAGAAAATCAATAATGTGCAAAATTGCACATTATTACCATTAATCTTGATACTTATTTTTAAATTTACTCAATTCTAAAGAATAATTTTCCATACCAGATATTGAGAGATTTTCTATTATCACATCACATGTTTTTAAGAGTGACTTTTTACCACTCTGTTTATATTTGATCAGTAATTTCAAAAATTTAACCACACTCTTATAAAAATAAATATCAGGAGTAGTAGAAATACTGTTAACATAAGAGAAATAAAACTCTACATCTTCGAAATTATCTTTTTCTATGGAAAAGACTAATAAATTAATGATTATTGACAGAAGGTCTTTTTGAATAATTATATTCTCAGTTGATCCATATTTTTTTACTAATTTTCTAGTAATTATTTTATTGTCCTGAAAAGAGTAAAAACGCATAGAATTGCAATACAACATAAACTTCGTTTTATTAAATTCTGGGATATCAAATATTTTCTCTTTTAGTTCTTTTCGTAAGGCGTGGTTTGATTTACCATCTACATTTAGTAATTCCATAAATCCATCTACTAAAAGATTCTGCATTTTTTTATCATTTTCTGATAATTTACTTGTATTGATAATCTGCTTTATTTTCTGCATCTGATCAATATCCACTTTATAGTAAGCCTGTTCCATTAACTTTCTTTGATGTAATATTTGTTCTTTGTATGATTCATAGGTTTCATTTATTTGCATAAAAAAGTCAGATAAATCTATCCCATTGTAATTAAGTAAGGTTACAAGGTCTCTTACATTTATTTGATGTTGGTCATTTTCTACCTTCGCATAATGCGAACGGCTTATTATTTTTCCTACAAATTTAGCCTGCGTTTTCCCCTGCTCAAGACGATATTTCTTCAATAAGCTTCCTATTGTCATTCTTTGCCTTTTCGTATAATTACAAAAAAAGAGATAGGTATTCAACCTATCCCTAATCTTCGTTTTTTCTTATC
>JBJEDW010000079.1:0-7713 GCA_051872415.1 Bacilli bacterium | reverse complement strand
AATATTAACAAATGGTGCTAATAAGGCTAGAGTATATGCTTCTAAAAAAATGGAAATAGTAAAAGAAAAAGTAGGACTTAGTATTTAAAATAATAAATGTTAGTATGTATGTGCTAACATTTTTTTGTAAAGGAGATGAGGAATTATTATTAGTATTAGAAAAAGAAATAATCTATATGAATATAGATTTGAAGCAGTAAAGGTAAATGGTAAAAGAAAACAAATATCAAAGTCAGGCTTTAAAACAAAAAGAGATGCATATTTAGCAGGACAAAAAGCATATGAAGAATTTATAAGTGGAGAAAGAAAAAAAGAATGTAATATGTTAAATTCTGAATACTTAGATTACTGGATGAGGGAATACTTTGAAATAAATTATAAGTATTCCACAGCAAAAAAGATATAAAGAATCTTTTGGTAATATTAAAAGAGAGTTAGGTAATTATGAACTATCTGCAATTACTTCATTTAGTTTAAATCAAGCATTACTAAGACTATATCAAACTTCTACTACAAAAGAAGCATTAAGAAACTATCAAAAAGTAATTAAAAGTTCATTAAGAGATGCTACTTATTATTTTGGATTTATTAAATATAATCCAGCAGCAGATTTACAAATACCAAGAGTATTATCATTTGAATTAAAAAAAACAATGTAGGGCACATCTATACTAAAGAAGAAATAGAAATAATTATAAATAGATTTAATAATAACAAAGCTTTTGTATGTGCATTTTTAACAGCTTGTTATACAGGAATGAGAACTGGCGAGGTATTTGCATTAACTTGGGATGATATAGATTTAGATAATAGAATTATTAAAATAAATAAAACAGTATATGCAAAAAGGTAAAGCAGTAAAAGGTAGATGGTATTTAGGTACAACTAAAACTGTAGGAAGTCAAAGAGAAGTTTATATATGTGATAGTTTATTTAAAGTACTATTGGATTTTAAAAATTTACAAGATAACTATAAAATATAATATGGAAATAATTATAAAAAATATATTTTAGACGAAGTTAAAAATAAATATGGTAAATTAGTTGAATATAAAATTGTAGAAAGTAATTCTAAATATAATAGAATAAATATGGTATTTACTAGAAAAAATGGAAAATATTCTGGAACAGATATAGTTAAATATCCATTTAAAATAATTCATCACGAATTAGGAATAAAATGTAGGTTTTATGATTTAAGAGGTAGTTTTGCAACTATTAGTTTAAGAAATGGATGTGAAATAAAAGATATTGCTGAAGTATTGGGGCATAAAAGAATTGAAACTACCGAAAAGTATTATATTTCAAGTACAGAAAAAGATAAAATGAATGTTATTATAAATTTTGATAAAAAACATAAGGATATTTAATGCGTTTCATTGTTGAAATTTGGTAATAATGATATAATATTAGTGATTATTTAATTTAAGGAGGTAAAGGATGGCAAAAGATTTAACAAATTCAAAAATAGATAGACAAAATATTTTAAACAATAATTTTGCAATGAGTGAGATAGAAAAAGCATGTGATTTAAAAGGAATATTATTTGAAGAAAAAATTGCTTTTACAAAAGAACAAATAGCCTCTTTTTATGAAATTGATATAAGAACAGTTGAAAGATATTTAGAGGACAACAAAGAAGAATTTAATGAAAATGGATACGAGGTTTTAAAAGGAACAAGGTTAAAGAGATTTATAGAAATATATAATAATCAAGGTACCGACATTAATGTCGGTACCATACCAAAAGCAACTACAATTTTAAGTATCTTTGATTTTAGAGCATTTTTAAATATGGGTATGTTGTTAGTAGAAAGTGAAAAAGCAAAAATTATTAGACAAAATATATTAGATATAGTTATTGATACAATAAATGTTAAAACAGGAGGCGCAACAAAGTATATTAATCAGCGTGATGAGGATTTTATTAATTCTTGGTTTGAAGAAGAAAATTATAGACGTGAATTTACAGATGCTTTGAAAAATTTTGTAGATATGGGTGATTTTAAATATCCTATATATACAGATAAAATATATGAAAGTATATTTAGAGAAAAATCTGCCGAATACAGAAGGATATTAAAACTTGAAAAGAAAGATAAAACGAGAGATACTTTTTACTCTGAAATACTGGATTTAATTGCTTCTTACGAGAGTGGGCTTGCTGAGGTAATAGAGAATAAGAGCGTGGAATTGGGAAGAAAATTAACACCAGAAGAAACTGATAATGTCTTTTCCGACTTTGAAAAGCAATCTCTTTATATTCCATTAATTAATAAGGCACGAGTTAAAATGGCAAGTAGAGATTTGGCTTTTAGGGATGCTCTTCATGTAAAATTAACTGATTATATTTCTCCATTACAAGTGACTGAATATGAAAGATTCTTAGGTGAAAAAAGTGAAGATTTAAAAGAAAGATTAGAAGAAGCAAAAGATGTTTTTGAGCGTTTGAAGGAGAGAGAATAATGTATTATATTACTAGTGATCAAGCCAAAAACATTCATAAAATAACTGTCGAAGTCAGTGGTGGTGGAATAACAGATAGTATTCATTTTGGTCAGTTAGAATCAGTTTTGCAAAATATTCAAAATGATGAATATTATCCAACTTTTATTGATAAATTAACACATTTATTTTATTGTACCTGTCAGTTTCATTGTTTTGCTGATGGAAATAAAAGATTAGCACTATCATTAAGTACACAATTTCTTTTGTTAAACGGATACTTAAAAATTGCATCAAAATTTATTGTGGATATGGAAAACATAAGTTATCATGTTGCAGCAGGAAAGATCAGTAAGGAATTTTTGCATGAAATATTTCAATCTTATTTTGATGGAACATTTGAATCAGAAGAAATGAAATTAAAAATATATGAGTCAATATCAGAAAACAACTTAGTGGAAGTATAAAATCGCATATTTTATAAAATATAAAAATATGTTATAATTTTATCAGTGAACGGATGATTACAATTTTCACATTTTGTCAATAGTAGATAAATACTAATAGTACGGATAATACTATAAATACAATAAATACAGATGATATCAGATACCAGAATGCAATAAAATACAGATAGTACTATAAATACTAATAATATTGATAATATGGGAATGTTCAGTTCATGTGGGTCTGGCAAGAAATATAAACAATGTTGTGGAAAGCAGCATAAAATAAGGAAAAACGATGATTTGTAAAAAATTGAATTGGTTCAAGTTTTATTAACTTGTCCACAAAATATTAAAAATATGTAGTAAAATAAGGGTGTGAACGAGAAATAATGTGTTGACACCTTTTAAATTTAAAAAGGAGGTTTTTAATGGAAGAAAAAAATAATATAGTAATATATCAACTAGAAGATGGTAAAACAAAAATAGACGTAAAACTTGAAGATGAAACAGTATGGCTATCACAACAACAGATGGCAGAATTGTTTTCGACATCTAGAACAAATATTATTGAACATATAAATAATATTTATGCTGAAGAAGAATTGGATAAGAATTCAACATGTCAAAATTTCCGACAAGTTCGAATAGAAGGTAATAGAACAGTAAATAGAGAGATTCCATATTACAATTTAGATATGATTATATCTTTAGGATATAGAATAAAATCCAAAGTTGCTACTAATTTTAGAAGATGGGCGACTGAAAGGTTAAAAGAATATATGATTAAAGGCTTCACTATGGATGATGAAAGACTTAAAGGAAATGGTGGAGGTAATTATTGGAAAGAATTATTAGCTAGAATTAAAGATATAAGATCATCTGAAAAAGTATTATATAGACAGGTTCTTGATTTATATGCAACTGCAGTAGACTACAACCCAAAAGATGAAAAATCAATTGAATTTTTTAAGATTGTTCAAAATAAACTTCACTATGCTGCACATGGACATACAGCACCAGAAGTAATCTATGAAAGAGCAGATTCTGACAAACAATTTATGGGACTTACTACTTTTGGTGGCGATTTACCAGTAATGAGTGATGTTGTAATTGCTAAAAATTATTTAACAGAAGAAGAACTAAAAATTTTAAATAATTTGGTTTCTGGATATTTTGATTTTGCAGAAATACAAGCAATTAGACATAATCCAATGCATATGGAAGATTATATTAGACAACTGGATACAATCCTTTCCAGTACTGGAGAAAAGTTACTTGTGGGTGCAGGTACAGTTAGTCATAACAAAGCAATTGGAAAAGCAAAGGATGAATATAAGAAATATCAAGTAAAAACAATAAGTCCGGTGGAAAAAGAGTATTTAGAAACATTAAAAGCAATAGGTAATAAAATTGGTGATAAAGTGAAGGATGAATAGAGTGTATTATAGGTATGCTTTATTTTTATATGCAAACCAGAGATAAGGAGTGTGATAAAATGATTAGTATAAGAAAAAGAGAAAAAAATTATTAATATTGCTTTGAAGTGTTTTTTTGTTAAATGTCAAGTTTTTAGGAATTATCTTACTAAATGAGTAAGAATATAAGAAAGCATGTTATAATAAACAAGAAAGGTAGTGAAACTAATGAAAACGAGATTATAAAGAGAACAAGAGTTATTAAGTAGCGGTTTAGTTGATTCAATAAAAGGACTATTTCAAAATTCAAATGTCAATATTCCTGAAAAGTATTATTTATTAATGGCTGATTATATTAATTCTATTGGACAATTAGATTATGAAGGTGGATTATATCTTGATCCAATTCAAGTAGCTAGAACATTGCCAAATTTATTAAATGTTATATCAGAAGAATAATTAGGTGGTATTCATGGGAGAACTGATGGAAATAAAATAACTATGAATTCTATATTTGACTATGAAACAAATAAATTATACTTTTTTCATGAATTGACTCATGCAGTACAAACTAGATATTTAGATAATCACGAAGAATGTTCGTTTTATAATGGGAAAACAGGTATGTTTTTAACAGAGGGAGCAACGCAATATATTGCTGAAATTTTATATCATTTATCAAATGAAACAAATTTACAATATAGAGAACAGCCAAATACAGTAAGAGGTCATTTAGAACATATTCCATACAGTTCTTTATCAGAATATCAATTAAATGGAAACATTTTAATGCTACTATCAGGTTCATTGGGAATTTCATTTAATCAATTATTAGCATTAAGTTTTCGAAAAGATGGAAGACAATTATTGAAAGAAATGTATGAAGTTTTTCCTGAAAACACAGGAAAATTTGAAGAATTTATGTTTGATTTGGAAAAAATATATTCTATTGATAAACTAATAATTGCTGGATATACTAATCAATTACAAGGAGATATGGTAAATATTCAAATGCAGGATGGACAACAATTTAAAGGTAATATTGAATCTCAAGGGGAAATAATAAATAAAATTGAACAAAATTTAGCTGCTAATTTTATTGCAAATAATGATACTAATTATGTGCTTCAAAATTATCAAAAAATATCAATGTATTTAACTACTTTACAATTAAAGCAGAATTTTATGAATGCTATACAAGAACTTGTAACATTTCAAAATAATCAATCAATAGAGCAATCATCTTCGGGAATGAGAAGATAAAAAACCTAACCATTTTCTAAAATAAATTACTATATAAATGAAAGGTGATTATTGTGGATAAGATTTACGATGAATATTATTATAAAATATATAATTGGGCAATTAAAAAAACAAATCATAAAGAAGATGCAGAAGATTTGACTAATAGTGTTTTTTTAGTAATATTTGAATACTTTAATAAAAATATTAAAGTTGAAAAATTAGAAAATTTGATATGGAAAATTGCTTATAATTTATGGTGCACCAAAGCAAAAAACTATATTAAAGAAAAAAATAATACAACATTTGATGAAAACTATGAACTAGGTTATGAGACTCAAATGTTAGACAAAATTATATATAAGGAAATCATAAATAACTTAGATAGTGTTGGTTTAACAAATAAAGAAAAAATAGTTTTTAATATGTACTACATTAATGATCTTTCAATAAAAGAAATTAGTAGGCAAATAAATACTAAAGAGGCTAATATAAAATATTTTTTATATAGTGCAAGAAATAAGATAAAGGAGAGATATGATGAATAATTTAAATTTAGATAAATATTTAAATATTGTTAATGATGAAAAAATAAAAAAAGGATTAACAACTTATATACCACTATACCCTATGTTAAGAGTGGAAAATGGAAAATTATATGTTTGTGTAATGTTAACAGAAGAACATGATAATGTTTGGAGCAAAGAAGAGCAAATTAAACCTGAATATTGGGTTTTAATTGATATTGATGAAGATAAAATTTTAGAATTCAATAAAACAGAAGATAAAGATTTTGTAATTGGAAATTTAGTACTTAAAAACACTGATGACAAACAACAAGAAATTTCAAAATATACTGTTAAAAAAACATTGCAATATAAAAATTATTTGATTGATGACATAAAGAATGAAGAATTGCCACTTCAAAAGAAATTGTCTAATATACTTGGTGATGAAATGGAAATTGATGGAGAGAAAGTTAATATAAATGATTATTTATTGTCGAATTTAGAAGAAGATATTAAATCAAAAATTAACGATTTAGTTGATGTTCTTATACTGTCAAAGTATGGTTCGATTACTTTCTATTATGATCAGTTGTTTATTAATATTGTAAATGATTATAAAAAAGATGGAATTATTAATAATGAAAAAATTAAATTATGTATTGAAATAATGAATAATTATTATGATGGTGTCATAGGAATTGATAATTTGTTTAATATTTAGTTAATAGTGTTTGTGAATAATTATGTGAAATTCAAAATAATTACTTTTTAGGATTAAAAATGTAAAAGTATTTGAAAAAGTATTATATAGATAAATCAATAAAAAAAGAATATTTTTAAACATTAAAAGTGATAGGTAATAAAACCTGTGGTAAAGTGAAGGGTGAATATGATTTATATAATAAGTGTTAGTAAAATAGGAGTTGATTTTTGATGAATAAATATATGAATATGGCTAATGAAATAGCTTTAAAAGGTATGAAACATGGTGATGGAGGTCCTTTTGGTGCTGTTATTGTATCAAGTGATGGAGAAGTTATTTCTTGTGAAAGTAATAAGGTTTTGCGTTTAAATGATCCAACTGCTCATGCAGAGATTAATGCTATTCGTATGGCTTGTAAAAAACTTGGTACTTATGATTTGTCTGGTTGCACTCTTTATACATCATGTGAACCTTGTCCTATGTGTTTGTCTGCTGTTATATGGGCTAATATAGATAAGGTCTATTATGGATGCACTAGGGATGATGCTGAGGATATTGGATTTAGGGATGAACTTATTTATGAGTATTTAAAGGGTAGAAAAAAGAAGATAGTTGATATTAAAATGATTGATAGAGAAGAGTGTTTAAAGGCATTTGATGAGTATAAAGATGATAAAGGGACTATTTATTAGGACTTTTATTTTTTTATATGTTAATGATAAAATGACTAAAAATCATAATGAAAATAAGTTGCACAAAGCGAAGGATTAAGGTATACTAATAATGAAATTATGATAATTATAGGTTATGTATAGTGGGTTTGGTAAAGGATGATTGGTTTTTTCTTTACAAATTTGAGAGGAGTTTTTTTATGATACTTAGGGCGTTTTGTGAGACAAGTAATGTTCTTCAAATATTTTATTTTATAAATATGATAGTAAAGATACTTT
>JBJEDW010000078.1:0-1595 GCA_051872415.1 Bacilli bacterium | reverse complement strand
ATCCTTTTATACCTCCAATATAATTTGCTAAAGTTATACTTCCTGTAGGTCTTACCCCAGTAATCATTGTTTTCATTAAATTTTCCTTCTTTCTTAATTTTTTATATTTTAAATCAATGATTAATATAACTTACACCATCGTTTCACATATTTTTCCATATAACCATCTCCTTCTTATAAATAAAAAAGATTCCAGTCCTAAAAATTAAGACAAGAATCTTGTGCCACCTAATAATAGTTTCATTTCATATACAATCATATATGTTCTCTTGATAACGGGTAGAAACTCCCGATTTTTCATACTTTAATTAATTTCTGAAAAACTCTCTTTGGTCCATTCAATATTCATCCATTGCAACTTTCCATCAACCAGTTGCTTTCTATAAATTTCATAAATATCTACTTCTCCAAATCACTGATTTAAAATATGGTTAGATTATAGCACTAAACTTGCATTTTGTCAAAAATCAAAGTAATAAAAAAGGATGTCCACATTTAAAATATTGTCCACATCCTTATTTTACTTAGGTTTTCTCCACATTACGTGGACAAGTTATAAAACTCGAACCAACTTAATTTTTTTGAATTTCTCATTTTTCCTTATTTTATCTTACTTTCCACAACATTGTTTATATTTCTTACCTGACCCATATGGCTTTTATAGTGGGTTTTTCGGTGGCTTTCCAGAGCATTTTATGGCTTTTTTCGGCTATTGAATGCACTTGGGAGCTTCCGACAGCACTTGGGAAACCTAGCAGAAGGTATCTAAAAAGGTATCTAAAATACTTTTTTAACGATTTTTCGCAATTTTTTAGCAAAGCTATTTTTTTTGACATCACAAGTTTATTTTAAGTCAAATTCTTCTTTCATCATTTCAAAAATTTTTATTCGTTCTTCCTTTGTAAAAATATCCTTTTGGCACTTAAATCTACTTAGACCCCATTTCCAGAAGTTATATCCAAAATGTCTATCTCTATATATTTTATTAAATATTTTTAATTCATTTTTGTATCTTGGTATAAAATGAAAATGTACATGTGTTTTTTCATTATCTCTATATGCATTGTTCATAAGACATGCAAAATTAAACATAGTAGCATCAAAAAGTTTTTTTGATATTCTTTCTAACTCTTTCTCTAATTTTCCTAATTCTATCCAATCTTCATCAGTTAATTCACTTAAACTTTCTTTACTGCAAGATATGATGCAGTCACCTACAAATTCTTGACACCAGTCTACAAACACAACTTCCCATGTTTTTCCTTTGTATAATTCCATAAATATCACCTACAATTAATTATATCATAATTTTTTATTTTATTGCTCCAAGTCCCAACTTTTTCAGTTGAAAGATGAAAAAGTCGGGTTATACACATATTTTTAGTTAGTCTGTTTGTATTATTACTGTTTTTCTAATTAAATTCACTTATAAAATGGTTCTAAAGCCAATTTTGGACTATTTTTTGCTAAAAAGAAAAACTCGCATTTTCCCTTATTTTATGGTTCTATAATATATGGTGGGTGTAAAGTATACTCGCCTTTTATATTTTTATATAAAAAAGGACACAACTTAAACCAAATTCTTGATAAAATAA
>JBJEDW010000077.1:0-38878 GCA_051872415.1 Bacilli bacterium | reverse complement strand
ACTATCTTTACTTTTTATAACATTAAATACTGTTACTATATGTGGAAACATAATCAAAAACCTCTATACATTAATCCTGTTAATGCTAAATGTTTTAGGCATATTTGATAACATTGATATTCTAATTCTTCAGCACTTAATATTTTCTTTTCTTGATATGAAGTCTTATTTATATAGGTTACTGAATGTGGTCCTACTGTTTCACTAGCCTTTTCTTTTTGTTCACTAGATAAGACCTTTTCTTTCAATTGATTTTGAGAATATATAAGTTCAGCAATTTCACAAGTAGTATTTTTAATATTGTCATCTAAAATATCTTTATTAATTCTATTAGAGGTATAATAATTAATTTTACTACTTGCATCTATTACTTCTTTTTTGAATGAAGATTCAGGTATGCTAGAACCTCCGTATATTTTAGAATAATATTCATAATCAACTAATGTAGTTAGCATACCTACACCTCCTATTCTGCTGATTTTTCAGTTAATTCTTTAACTTTAGTTTCTAATTCAACTTTTTCTTTTTCCAAAGTCTCATTATTTTCAGTTAATTCTTTAACTTTATCAGAAAGTTTTTTATTTTCTTTTTCTAATTTGGCAGTGTCAGCAACTTTTTTATTAGTTGCTTTATTTGCTCCCATTCCAATAAATGTACTCATTTTTATCTCCCTTCTTTATTATGCAGATTTATAAGAACAATAAACACCAGCTAATTTATTTTCATAAACATGACCATATAAGTTATTATTACGATACTTAAATACATTATCATCACCATCTTGGTCTTCATCTGGTGTAAAATATTTAATAAATTGTTCCATATGTACAACTGCTGCACTTTTTTCAACACATAAGAAATTAATTTCCTTACCATCAGTTGCTTTAGCATAACCATATTCAGTTTTACCATCTTTAAGTTCAATTTTTGTATACATTCTTGATTGTGGCACTTCAATAATTGTAGAGAATTTACTTAATACTTCTTTAGATTTATTAGTATCTAAATCACTAACCATTCCTCTATTAGTTGGAGTAATAAATAAAATTCTATTCTCTGGATCTACTTCATCCTCATCCATTTTATTAGAACAAGCACGTAATGCAGAAATAACTGCTAAACCATCACTTAAATTTTCAGCTTTTGTACTAATTCCCTCAGTTCCTGCAATCTTAGCAATACGAGCAGCATCTGTCTCAGGTACTACTTTTGTTCTGATAAATTCACTAGATAACTTAGCAAATGGAAGTCTTAATGCCTCTGCATTATCTAATCTATCAATACGTAAATCTTGAGAACGTTCTTTATCATATTTAATAGTTTCCCATCTGAATGTAGTAGAGCCTTTCGTATAACCAGAGTTTCTATCAAAATCTCCTAACGCATCCATATCTAATTTTGCAACTTTTAATTCTCCGTTGTCACCACGTTTCATAGTAGCTTCATCGCCCTCTAAAATAGAAGTCTTTGATGCTTGTTTATAAACCTTATCTAATAAAGGTAAATAAACTGTACTTAATTCTATATTATTCATATTATATTACCTTCTTTCTCTTATTTTTTTTCTTCTGCTAATCCCATTATTTTCATTACTTCATCCATTGAACTATTATTATTAGGTGTAGTTGGATTAGTTGTAAATCTTGGATTTGCAACATCACTAAGAAATGCTCCAGCATCCTTTTCTTTTAAGTCTTTAAGCCAATCATTAGCACCTAAAAAAGTTTTAGTTTCTTCATCATACTTAAAGTCTTTTTCATTAAATTTAGCAATGACTCCTGCCCTTGCACTATCACTCGCAAATTTAACTTCATTAAAAAAAGCATTCGTTCTTTCTTCTCGAATACTCTTCTCTTGTGCTTCTTTTTGTTCCCTTACTAAATCATTGTATTTAGTTTCCCAATTAGAAGCTGATTGTTTGATACTATCAATATCCATATCTTTATAAGATTGAATTTCTTTATTAGCATCATTCAATTGGTTTTGAAGATTTGTTTTATCAGTATTTAATTGAGTTATCTTATTATTTAAAGTATCTATTTCATTCATAGCACTACTTTTTAATTTCATAACTCCATTAATTTGTTCCTCACTTAATCCTAATTTTTCTAAATCTTCTCTTTTCATATTTTTCCTCCTCCGTTTTTTTCCGTGGGCTCGTCCACGTGAGATTTAAAATGACTTCTAGTCCTACCGTTGCTATGACACACGAAAAAAGTTGATATCTCTATCAACTTGTAGTGCATTTATAAGCACTGTGGAAAGTATCCAGTCCTCGTATCCCTGAATAATACTTTCCACAGTGCTTATAAAGTAGTGGTTATTAATCAATTTTTATTACTCGATTTTCTAATTTTTTATAAGCATCTAAATATAATTCTTTTTTATCACCATTATATGTTAATTCGTAATACATTCCATCACTTACAGTAGTACTTACTAATGCCTTATTATTTTGAAGTGTTTTGCAACTCCATACAATAAATACATTTTCCTCTTTCAATTCAAAATTATCACTTTTATCTACTTTTTCATTAAAATAATCAACGATTGTCTTAACACATAATTTTTCAAATTCATTGTTTTTCATTATTTATTCTCCTCTCTTGTAATTCCTTTAATAGCCCAAAATTGAGCTTCTTCTAATTTAGTAAAAGCAAGAGATGTTTCTCTAGAACCTTTACAATATGCTTCAATATAATCATATAGATCTGAGAAATGATTTCTCAAATCTTTTATACGATTCTTTTGTTCTTCATTAGTTTCTAAAAATTTTGCTCTATCATTCATTAATATTTTCTCCTTTCTTTATGGCATGCCAACTAGGATTCGAACCTAGACTAATAGTTTTGGAGACTATTGTGCTACCTTTACACTATCAACATATAAATAAAAAACACTCTATTGAGTGTCTTCTTCATAACAAGATGCCAACATAGATAAAGGTTCTAGCATAGCATCACTTTTTAGCTTATCTTTATATTCTTTTGTATATTTATCACTCTTTAGTATCTCTATAACCGTTTTATTTAATTCATAAGCTTCTTTTGGTGTCATTCTTCTGTTTATTTTTTTTATCAATTCTTCTATATCTACCATTTTGGATATGCCTCCTCTAATAAATCTAGTATAATATCTTTTTTGTTATTTTCTATTGCTAGATTAATAATCCATTCTCTTCTTTTACTAGGTCTAATTTTAAATAAATTAATTGCGAAATCAAATTTATTTATTCCTATTATATCAGATATTTCTTCTAATTTATTAACCATATTTGCATAAGCATTGTCATAATATGTCATTTTATTTTTTTGTAGTATTTGTTTGTTTAATAATTCTACAGTTGCTTCTTCTTCAAATTGATAATTAATATATTCTTCTTTTCCATAATGACTAATTGATCTAGCATGTAATAGTTCATGTTGTACTTCTTGTTTTAAAGTTGATGAGCCAATTGTAATACTGCAATCCCATTCTTTTGCTGGAGAACAATTATTATTTATATTAATTTTGCTACTCCATTTACTTTCAATATCAATTTCTTTATCTAATTCATTATTAATAGTTTCAAATAACTTTTGTTCTTCTTGAATAGTATATTCTGTTTTATTATTGTACATTTCATATTTTGGTTTTATTTTACTTACCTTTACTATATATTCTCTTTCGTAATCTCTAGTTAAATTGTTTTCTTTTAGCCATTTATTGAATTTTTCACTTTCCTGTTTATATTTTTGGCTAGCTTTATCTAATCGTTCATCATTTGTTGCTTTATAACTTTCTCTTTTTCTTTTTAATTTTCTCATTTTTACTTCAAATGCTCTTTGCTGGTGAAGCAACTCATATTTCTTTTTATTTTCTTTTTCATCAATTCTATCAGGTATTTTCTCCCATTCGAACGTTGGTTTCATATCATGATAACAATTAATACCTTTAAGTCCTAACATCTCTCCATAGCCAGTTTTTTCATACAAATTATCATACTTTTCGTTAGAACCATCTATCATATATTTTTTACCTTGCCACTCACAGTGGGCTTCATAATCATTTTTCATATATGGTGTTCTTATTCTAGCCCCTAAATGTTGATCTACATAAACTAAATTAGTGCCTAATTCTTTTGCTTGTTCTATTTCTACATCTCCAACTAATTTATTCATTCTAGTAACAATATCTCTTCTAACAACTGCCTCAATAGACATAGTTCTACCATTTTTATAATGAACAACAGCAATACCATTTTCTGACATTTTATCAATTGCATTTCGAATAGATTCTGTATAAGTATATGCACCACTTGCCGTTTCAACATATGCTTTGTTAAGAATGTTCATATATTCCTTTTTAGTAGATTCTAAAGCCTTTGTTTGAATTAAATTCATTATGTCATTTCCATCTTTGATAGCTTCATTTATTAAATTATTGATTGACACACTATTATAAAGATTTATAGGATTAACATTTAATAGTCCTTGCTTATAATAATTCTCTAACTTATCAAAATTGTCAATTTTTGTTCCACAAACTTTAGCTATTTCTTCAATAACATCTCTAATTCTTTTTTTTCTTTCTTTAAAAGTATTTTTGTTATCTTTTTCTAATAATTTTAGCTCTTTTAATTTATCATTGTACCATTTTAAAGAACCTTTAACATCTTTATAGTTGTCAATTCTTTCTAAAATATTATAAATAAGGTCTATTTCTATATCATCAATTATTTTTACTAATGGTTTTAATAATTTTTCGAATTCTAACTTTGTCATTATTCTTCCTCTGGTGGTGTTTCTTCTTTTTCTTCAGTTATTTTTCTATATTCTTTTTGCTTTCTAACAAATTCTATAGCATCTTTTTCTTTCATATTACGAGTTTCTATAATATATTGTACATCGCTAGTAATATCTGCATTTCTTTCTATTAATGCTTGATTTCTTGCCTCTGTTTTATCAACCAATATGCTATCATCCCAGTCATGTTCTACCGTATAATCAGTTTTGACTGAAATTCCATATAATTTACATAATACATAAATACCATATATTAAATCATCAAAAGCGTTTTGCAATGAAAATTGAATATCTGATACTGTAACATAATAATCTTGCTTTGAACTTTTAATCTCTGTTGCTGTTTTTGCTATCTCATCTAATTTTGACAAAGTACCATAAGCAATTCCACATTCGTTCTCTGCTTGTCTTAATAATTCATTTAATCCATTAAATAATGAAGTATCTCTTATTTCAGGGCTAAAAATATTATATGTCTTGTCCTTTGTCTCATCAAAGTTTAATTTTCTAAATAGTCTCTTTTTTCTTGATGGTAATTTAAACATTCCATTTTCAACAGGTTGCATTGTTGACATATCAACATCTATTGCCAACTCAGTTCCTTCAAATTCCCATAGTGTTCTTGAATATTGTTTATCAATTTCTTTTAAAGTATCAATTGCATTATAATAAATAGGCATTCCAACTGGAGATGAATTATCAATTGTATTAGCATTATTCATACTCGCAAAGCCACCGATTAATCTATCGATTCCTTCAATAGTATTTATTTCATCTATATTTTTCCATTTATCTATTGAATGTAAATCTATTTTTCTTTCTAGAATCATTCCATCTTTTCTTCCTTGATAAGCAATGTTTTTGGTAGTCATTTGATTTTCATTAAGTTCACTATATTCTAGTCTAGTATATACATCCATACCTTTGGTTATTTGATCTATTATGATACATCCTAATAGTCTTCCATCATCACTGAATTTTACTGGAATAAATTTATCTGCTTGAATAACACTTACATCTATATTTTTACCATTATAATAAGGTTTAAAAAAAATACATGATTTTCCAATCATATATTCAGTATTTTTTCTTTTATTTCTTAAAAATTTCTGATATACACTATTAATATATGGCTCATCGCAGACACTCTTATATTCTATTGTAACTGCTTTGGCTACTTTTTCACAAATAGTCTTTGCTACATGTAATGATGCTGTATTATCATCTATCCAAGGTTCATGTTGGTTAAATATATCAGCCCATTTTTGAAATGCATCAAGCATATCTTTTGATGTCTGCATATCTAATCCAAAATCACTAATAATTCTATTATAATCAAACATTTTATGCCACCATCCTTTAAATGCATTTATAATGCTATTAATCATCTTTATCATCTCCTATCATAGGAAGTAATAATTTTATAATTTTCCATATTCCCATAATCAAATATCTCGTTCCATCCTCACAGTGATCATTTTGTTTTATAGGAACTTCTTTCCCTTTATCCAATAAATCTGGATCATAACCATACATATACATTTCTTCTTTTAAATGCTTTTGTCTAGGCGAAATAAAAAGTCGTTGAAATGACAACATTTTTTGAACTCTTGATATTCCTAAGGCTACATCATTTTTAGCATCTTTCACTATTACTTCTGGACATATTCTTCTTATTTCTTCTTGTAATCCTTTAGCAGAAGGGTCAATAAAAACATAAGTAACTTTTAGGTCAGTTTCTTCTTCAATTCTATCTTTGAATTCCTTAAAATCTTTTGCGTAATCACTTGGAGATTTTTGTTTTCCTGTATCTCTCCCAGAATAATAATATTCATCTATTCCACGAACACATATTTCTTTATAATCAATTGCAAAAGCTTCATATGTAGTAGCATTCATTTGCCCATAATCTACTCCTATGTTTATTTCTTTCATATTTTTATAATCTTCTTTGCTACATTCTTTTATATGAATTTCTTCATTAAACATATAGTAGATTAATTCATCAATACCTATACACAAACCTAACCAAAGCCATTTATACATCTTTTCATCAAGTTTTTCTAATATTTTTGCAGATGCTATTAATTTTTTTCCCAACCAACTTTCTGGAACATCTCTATAATCAGTATGGATTCTAATACAATCTTCTCTTAGTATCATTTTATTTAGCCATTCCATGACTGGAGCCTTTGGATTCTTAGGTGGATTAAAATAATATTCCATAACAAACTCTTCATCATTTCCACGAATGAAAGTCGCTTCTATATTTTGAAGTTCATCTTCTCCATCACCTTTATCGAAAAACTCTGTTAATTCATCTAATTCAACTAATACAATAGGTCTATCTTCATCAATCATTCCTTTTGTATCATCTATTGAGTCATTACCAGTAAAATAAATTGTATTACCAGTAGGTAGATATGTTATTTGCATTGGACTAACAGTAATTTTAAATTTATTCTTTGGAATACCTAATCTATTTATTGCTCTTTTGCATTCAGCAAAGACAGTTTTTTTCAATTTATTATGGAACTTACGCATGATAACTACTGAACCAGGTTTATTTGTTATTATTCTTTTTACTGCTCTTAAAGCACCTCTACTTGATTTAGTTCCAGCTCGACCACTCGTATATATTTGATGAGTATGCATAGTGTCATTAAAATTAGCATGATATTTTGGAATAATTAAATCACTTAATTTTACTATCTTTTTCTGTTTTTGGTAAGTCATCGACAATTATTACTCCTTCTTCATCTGGATTTTTGTTATTAGTATTATTTAGAATATCATTAATATCCTTTAATGCAGATGCTAATTGCTTTACACCATTTCTATCGATTATAGAAATATATTCCGACAAAGTTTCTGTCTCTTTTGTAACTTCTTTAGATGGCTTACCAACTTTATAATCAAATTCTACTGTTTTTGTCTTTTCAGTTGTCTTTGATATGTATTTATTTAATTCTGCTAAAGAATTATTTATTTTTTCTAGTAACTCTTCAGCAACACCTTTGACATTAACAATTTTATCAGATACTTTATCCGACTCTTTTTCAATTACTTTTTGTACTGTTTTTGTCTTAATTTCATCATCTTTTTGTCTCTTTTTGTCTCCCCAACCTGATGTTTGCTTTCTTGTACTTCCATTATTAGGAATTTCCTTTGCTTTCAAGAATGCACTTACTGATTTATAATCACCTAATATATACTCTTGTTCTAATTCTTTCCAATTATATTTTGCCATAACTAATCACTTTTTTCAGGTGATTCTTTTTTCTTAGGCTCTTTATATAGTTTTACTATATTTTTTTCTATTAAGTAATCTGCTCTTTCTTTGGTAATCTTGTATCTATCCCCTGGTTGCAATAATTCGTTTGTTACTTTTAATTCCTTGCCATTTCTAATTATTGTAATTTCCTTTGAAAAATTTTGCTTATCTTTAAAATTAGGTATTAATACTTCTACTTCTATCATTTTATCAATCTCCTTTTTTTCAATAATATTGGTTGTGGGTAAAAGAATTGAACTTTTATCTTTGGCTACTGAAACCAACGTGTTATCATTACACTAACCCACTTCTTATTTTTTATTTTTAGAACCTATTATGCGTAATAAAATTATTGTTAGGCATATTATAAAAGTTATCATTACTGCATCACTCATATTTTGAACCTCCTAAAAAACATATATAGTTTTTCTTTTTTATATAGAAAATATATCTTTTTCCTTTTTTTCTTCTCTTAATTATTTTTATATCACTTTCTAACCATTTTTTTAAAGAATCAAATACTTCAATGAAAATGTTTTTTATTTGTTTGCATATCCTATCAAATAATTCAGTTATATTTCTTAAAGCAGTTTTTATGTTTTCTAATTGTTCATCACTAAAGTTTATTGTGGTATTATTTTCTAACATTTGTTTTCCTCCTAACTTTTGATTTGTTTATTCTTTGTGTGTTATCAAATTCTTCGTTACATTTTTTATTTCTAGGACAAAATTTACAATTAGTAGCATATTTGAAACACAAATTCATTGTATTTTTCTCTTTATTCTTTTTCATCTATATCAACTTCTTTAATATCTAATTGGTTGTGGAAGTTAGAATCGAACTAACAATCATAGGTTCAAAGCCTATTGTCTTACCATTTGACTATTCCACAATTAATAATGTATCTCCTGAACCTCACATAAGATACTTGGTTCGTCCCAATATAAAATTTATACAAACTACAACACTTAGAAAGGAGGTGAATAGCTCGGTAATCTATCTATAATCAAAAATCAAAAAAAATAATTTAAAAGGACATTCGGCGAACTTTCCAAATAAAAAAGATACTATTTCTAGTACCTTTGTCTAACTATGCCATTTTACATATTGTATTTCAGTTAAGGTATAAAAAAGGTATAATCTTACATTTTGTTTGCAATTTCTTTTTCGATTTGTTTAATTCTAATAAGTGAATATCCCAATCGCTCTGCCGTTGCGCTTTGAGTAAGTCCTAGAATATATCTACACTTGAATACTTTTAATTCAATATTGTTCATATTATCAATAGACTTATATACATCATTTATAAAATTTACAATGATTTTTCTTTCTTCTACTAAACTTTCTTTTTCCTTATCTAGATTTTCTACTTTTGCAAATGTTGATACAAATTTATCATTTTTATTTAAAGCTCTTTCTAATTTGATATCCGAATATGATGTACCTTTCAATCCTAACTGTTTATGAATTATACTCCTTATTCTATCATCTAATTCTTTTATATTCTTATCAAGTAAAACTTTGTCATCAAGTTGTCTTTTTAATTGCTTATACATATCCCACCTCTATCCTTTTTTATTTATTTGTACCATACACATTAAAAATACACCAAATAAACCTCCTAAAATAAAACCAAATATAAAGAGCATCTAATCAACCTCAATCTTTCCGTATCTTCTTTGATATTCTGCTATTATCCTTCTTGCATTATCTAGTTGTTGTTTATTTTCTAAACTCTTAATAATAAAATTAACTTCATTCAATCTTTTTTCTAACTTATTAACATAACTTGTATTCTCTATTTCTCTGTAAGCATTTATTCTTCCAGGTAATTCTTCCTGTTCTTTGTAATATTTTTTTATTTCTTCTTTTGTAAACATATTCTATTTATCTCCTAACCTATACTCCGTTTTAGAAAATTGTTCTTTTGTTACTATTGATACTTTATATTTTTTGAATACATATTCTAAAGAACTATGTCTTATTGATAATTCTTTTTTGCTAGGTATTAAAATTTCTAATTTTTCATAACTTTCATCATAAATAACTTCGTATTTTTCATTATTAATTTCTAATATATCTCCTACTTCTATTAAATCTATTGGATTGAATGATGGTTCTCCGATTATTTCATTGAAAAAATATATATTTCCATCTTCATTTTCAAATCTATCCATGTTTTCTCTACCATCTTGATAAATATTCTTTACTTTCATAATTCCATCGATAGTTCTTACATACATTCCTACTTCTAATTTATTCATTATTAACTCCTTCTAAATATTCCCACTTATAACCACCTGCTGTTTTATATGATTTTATTTTTCTAGCACATTTTGAAATTAAAGTTATACTAATATTTAATGTTTCACTTGCTTTATAAATACTTTCCCAAACTTTAATAACATTATCACTTAAATCTTTTTGAACTACTTTTTTTCTATTACTCTTTCCTAATTTGCTCGCATTAAATCGTTGTTTTTCTGTAGTTTTATATAAACCTATTTCCCATGCTTTTTGTATATTTTCTTGATGGGTACACCACTCTAAATTTTCTACTCTATTATCTGTTTTAATGCCATTTATATGGTTTACAGTTCTTTTATTTTCAGAATTTGGTATAAATGATTGTGCTACCAATTGATGAACTACTTTATGTTTTCCAACACCGTCTTTGTATAATACAACATATAAATAATCTTTAGTGTTAATATCTGCTTTTAAAATTCTACCTTTTATAAATAATTTATATTCTTTTGAATCTTTTTTTACATTTGCATATCTATCAAGACTTCTTATTCTTCCTAAATTACTGGCTTGATATAAACCTTTATATTCAGGTATGTCTTTCCATATTTCTTTCATTTTTTAACACTCTCTAATTCTTCCATCTTATCTACACACATTCCTAACCCTAAAACAATTCCTAATTCTACCGCTTTATTATTCTTAGTATCATAAACTTTAATTTTATCGTTATCTTCTTTTAACCAACTTCTTAATTCTTCTTTTTGTTTCTTTAAACTTTGATATAGTGTTTTATAATGATGTAGTTTTTCGTTTTCTTTTTGTAGTTCTTCAAGTTGTTTCTTTAATTCTTGATTTTCTTGTTGTAAACTTGCTATTTCAACTGCTGTTAAACTTGTTGATATTTCCACTTCATCAACAACTATTGTTCTAGTATCTTTATGAACATAATCTGCTTTCATTTATTCCACCCAAGTTCTTTGCATTGCTGATTAATTGCTTTTAATTCTTTAGCAGATAAATAATTAATCTTAGCATCTGTTACATCCTCTATAAATTTTTGACATAAAGCATCTTTCTTGTAATTGTAAATACTCATTTCCCGTGAAAGCCGATTAAAACTAATTTTTTTAAATTTTATATATTCAGTATTCAATTTATCAGGAATATTTATTGCTTGATGATAGCAAGTAAAACCATCATCTTCGTAGTATTTATACCCTAATTCCTCAAACATTTCTTTAGCACTCATTTATTCCACCTCTTTTAAATCTAGAATTTTATCTAAATCTCGTATTGCGTAATTGATAGCATCTATTAAATCTTGCTTTCTAGGATTTCCACTTCTATTATTATATAAAGATTGTCTTGCTTGTGATGTTTGCCTTAATAATGTACCTTTAAAATCTTTTTCTAATACTTTTTCATAAGATAATTTGACTTGTTCCAATTCCCTATACATTTGACCTATTCTAATCATCAAATAATAATCTTCTATGTTTTCAAAGTCATCAGCACATTTATTAGAATTTTTATCAAGATAATTTTTTACATCTTCATACTTATCCATTTATTCTACCTCTTTTAATATTTCTAATAAATTCCTAGTTCCCCACTCGTTTAATTCTAAAAATTCATCTTTTCTTTTATGGATTTCTATATATTCTATTGCTTTATCAATTACTTCTTTGTATTTTTGGCTTTGTTTTTCTAATGTATCTACATATTTGAATATAAAAGCACTATTTAAAGTTTCCATTAAATTATTATTAAAACTATTTTTAAGTTCTAATCTTGCTATTTCTTTTATATTTTCTTTAAATTGATTTTCTTGTTCTTTATCCATTTATTCCACCTCTTCCAATAAAATCAGCAATTCATTAAGTCTTGCCATTCTTCATCATTTATAGACCACTCATCTATATAATTTCTAACCCAATTATTAGCTTTATTTATCTTGGCATTTAATTTTTTATTTTCTTCTAATAATGCTTGATTTTCTCTTTCTAGATATAGAACTAAGTCTATTAAATCTTTAATATTCATTTCAAACTTCCTAATTAATTAGTCCTAAAATATAACAACTAGCACATAGAAATAGAATAGCTAATGAAATAAATATTTTTTTCATTATGATTAGTTTATTCTTTTGGTTATTAAACTTTTTTTCTACTTCTTTTAAATCTAAATTTTCATCATCAATCCCTATCCAAAAATTAAGATACTTTCTTAACTTTATATTTTCATGATATAACTCTTTTTTTGTTTTATTCATGTTCACCACCCATACAGATATAAGGAACTTGCTCTAGTTGCCACTTATAATCAATTAGATCTTGTTCTAATTTACTTACTTGTTCTTTGTAATCTAAACACATTACCATCCACAAAACTCCCCAAACAAAGCACATTACACCAAAACCCAAACTAAATCCTATAATAGCAATATTTTTTATTTTCACACTTCCACCTCTTTTATTTTTTTTTGCATCAATTCTTTAAATTTATACAGCTCATTCCTATAATTTGCTCTAGCACATACAGCACAAATCTTTTTATTCGGTTCAAAAGCATAAAAAGATATTTGTGTACCACAATGACTGCAAGGCTTTTGATAATTTATTTTTGCATTTATATTATATTTATCTCTATTGCTTAACGGTTCTACTCTCATTATTCTCTTTTAACCTCTTTTCTAATTCTTTTCTACATTCAACAAAATTTTTATAATCTTCAACATTCTTCTTTTTACCTTTTCCTCTTAACATTTGAATTTCAGCATCTTTTGCTTTTATTTCTAAATCTTTAAGTTCCATTTTATTCTTATTTTCATCGATTTTATTTTCTAGAATAACTTTATATTTTAATAATTCTTTTGCTTTATTTTTTTCTTTATTTAAACTAGTTTGTAGTCCTCCAACTTTACTGGCATTTTTTCTTCTTTGATTCTCTTTTTCTTGAAATAAAATAGTGATATTTTTTACTAAATCTTCTAATTCTTCTATTTTATTATTTAAAGAATCTATCTTTTCAAAATCGTTTTTTATTTGATTAAGGTAATTATCAGTTCTTTCTGCAATTCTTTCTAAAAGGTTATATCTTGCTTTATCAACTATTTTTAACTTCATATTTGCAATTCCTTTCATATTCTTCCATCATCAACCTAAATTCCCTTTCTTCTAGTATCTCTATTCCTACCATTTGACATTCTTTTTCTAATCCTTTTATTAGTTGCCAAAATTCTTTTGAATTTAATTCACTAGTTCTTTTATAAAATATATAACAATCGCAATTTTCTTCTTCTTTATACCATTTTGAATATGGATAAAATACTTCTAAATTAGTACCCTTAGGAACTTTAGCACCTAATACTGCACCATCATTACTAGTTGCTATAGTTCCATAGGCTAAATTAATATTTATTTTCATTTCATCATCTGATATAGCATGTCCTATACCACGATTGTATCTTGCGAGTTCGTTTACTAATTTATGAAAATATCTATTCGCTTGACTACCTCTTAGTTTTTTATACTCTTTTATTTCATATAATTTATCTTTATCTAATTGAAATAGGCTACCTGCTAGTTCTTCTGGTTTACCTGTTATTTTCATAATTAACCCTTCTTTATTTCGTAATACAAACTACTTAATCTTTCTTGAGTCTCACTTATCTCTAGTTTTTCATTTCTAGTAGTGACTTTCTTCTTATCTTTTCCTAAATATTTAATTGCTTTTTCTAATGCTATTAGATATTCATTTTTATTCTGCATAGTATCAACTCCTCAATATTTAAAATGGTAAATCATTATCAGTGATTTCAACACTTTCTCCAAATGATGCAAATGGATCGTTTTCTTCTTGTTGATTATTTGATTGATTTAATATATAATCTGGTTCTTGTGGTAGAGGTTCTTCTGTTCTTTTACTATCTAAGTACTGTATAGTTCTTGCTAATACATAAGTTCTATACTTTTTTTGCCCTGTTTGTTCATCAGGCCAATTTTCAGTTTTGATACTTCCATCTACTGCTACTTGACTACCTTTGTGAGTGTACTTTGCCATATTTTCAGCTTGTTTTTCCCATAATACACATCTAATAAAGTCTGCTTGTCTATCATTGCCATCTTTATCTTTTCCGTTATTTATTGCCAAATCAAACGTAGCACATGCAATATTTGATTGAGTATATCTTAATTCAACATCTCTTGTTAATCTCCCAATTAAGATTGCTTTATTCATTAATTTTTTTCCTCCATTCTTTCTAATTGCCTTTTGTTTTTAAATTTTTGTTCTTCTATTAATTCTTGATCTGATATTCCATAATAATATTGAATTTGTCTTAAAAAGTTAAAATTATCAGCTAATTCAGATTTAATTCTTTCTTTTCTAGATTCTTTTTTCAAAACTCCTAATTTACCAACTAATTCAAAAATTGGTGTTAAAATATCTCTCTATTTTCTGCATCAACAACTTCCTTTGTTAATTCAAAAACTTCAGCATACCAATATTTTACTTGTTCTAATATTCCATAATTATTAACTATTTTTAAATAATCTTTTTTCATTCTATTTCTCCTAACATTTCTAATTCATGATACTCATCTGCATAATCTAATTCATATTCTTCTTCAAATTCTTGTTCGTATGTATCTTCATAATCTGGATAAGTTCCACCGTAATATTCACTAATATCTATCATTTAAAACACCTCTAATCTATTAGACTATTTCCTTCTTCAATACATTTTCTAAAATCTGTAACACCTTCAAAATAGCCATAATTATAATTTTGTTTTCTATTTGTAATACTTATATATCTATTGGTAACTTCTAATGTTAATTTAATTCCTTGATATTTTATTTTGAAAAACCTTCTATCATATTCAGTTACATAGGGTATATTAAAATCTTTTAAAGTCTTTTCAACACTATTTTTTCTCTGCTCTAATCTAGTCATTTTCTTTTCCTTTCTCTTTGTGTTCGTGCATAAAAATATATTTTGAATTATTTCCCATATTTTCCATTAACCATTCACTTGCTTTAACTTTACTTAAATGAGTACTTTTTACTCTATTTTCATAAAATTTATCAACAGCTCTACTATGTAATTCTTCTTCATCTTCAAAATTACCTTCAATAAAATAAAAATCATAGTTTTTAGCATCAATATGGTCTATTCTATTTGTATCAGTTGCATATATCACTTTATAGCCATTTATTAGTACTTTATAGCCACATTGTGATACATCATGATATAATTTTATAGGAATAACTTTAAATGCATTATAATTGTAAATTTTACCTATTTTAAACACATCAATATTTTTCTTTTCTACACCACACTCTATTAAATCTTTTACTAACCATTCACAACATGCAAATCTTAATGTTGGTCGTTCATAACTTAATTTCTTAATAGTTTTTTTATTAAAATGGTCGCTATGAATATGAGTTAGAAGAACTATCTTTAATTGTTTATAATAATCTAATAATTTTTTAAAAGATACACCACAATCAATTAAAATAATTTCTTCCAATACTGTTGCATTTCCATCTGAACCACTATTTATAATTTTATAGTTCATTCATATCTACTTCTTCAATAGATGATTCTTCTATTTCAGCATCTATTATTTCATCATTTTGTTCTATAATTGTTTCTTCTTTCAAATCAGGCAAATCTACATTCATTTCTTCTGCCTCATACATGCCGGATAAATCCTCAACAAAAGCTTCTCGTAATGCTCTTACTTTTGCTACCTTTTCAATCATCGTTGCTGGTTGTTTATTCCAATTTGTGTTTGGTGTTCCATCATATTTCTTTTGAATGCACTCATCAAGTGCTACACTGCAATATATAGAATGAGTCCAATCTTTTCTAAAAACTTCTGCCCAACCACCTACTAATGTTTCAGTAGGTAATTTAAAAGTTCCTTTTCTTTCTTTTTCTTCTCCATTTTCCGTTAATACAATTATTCCTGATTTCATACCATCATACTTGGAATTTAAAACAGCTCTTTTTAGAATCGCATCCTTACCTACAACGATGCTAGCTGGTGTTCCTTGCTTATATTTAATTAAATAAGCCTCTTTTAAAAATGGGTTTAGTTTTCTAACCTTACATAATTCTGTAAACATTTTAAATTCTGGCATTGTTATTTGTGCATCAGTTCCAACAATATATTGTTGTACAATGCTTGGTGTTAGTTTCACTTCTTGTCCCTCAACTTCATACTTAACAACTATTTCTTGATTACTCATATTTGTAACCTCCGTTTACTAAGAATTTTTTTAATTCCGTTAATTTTTCTTTTGTTGATGTTACACTGAATTTAACTGTATATAACTTTTCTTCTTCAATTGGTGATTGTAGAACTTTATCAACTTTTCTTATACTTTCTTGAATTACTTCTTCTTGTTGCTTTATTTCTTGATTTGACTGCTTTATAGTTTCAAGAATCATATGTCTATCATTTACTATTCTTATGGCTTGTCCTAAATCTTTGTTTTTAATGTATTCCACTAAAATTTCATCATGATATTCCATTGTTGCAATTGTATCTATTTCAGTTTTTACTTTTGTGATTTTTTCTATAATTTCATCTTTTACTTTTTTGATTAACTCTCCTTTTGGAGTTAATTGATTAATTCCCAATTTAATATTCAGTTCATCAAATTTTAACCAATCACTCTTTAACAAATTAGCTTCTCTATATTCTTCAAATAATTCAACCATTTTTGATAAAGTATTTTCTTTGATAGTATTTTCTACTATTACTATTTTTGAACTCAATACATTAATTGCTTGATCATATTTGCTTTTTATATTTTCATCATAAATTTTATTAAATTCTTCATAAGGTTTTAAAATCTCATTCTTAATATTTTTTCTTTGTGTTTCGTATTCTGTTTGTTCTTTTTTTAAGACTGTTCTTAATTCTGTAATTTCTTTCCTAGTTTCTTCACTACAAATCAAATTATCAAGGTTTAATTTTTCTAATCTTTTATCTAAATTTTCTCCAATTTCTTTAATTTTGTCAGTTATTTTAGGTAGTTGGTTTACTACTGCTATTTCATTCATATTTTTTCTCCCTTTCTGTCCTCAAAATATATTTTTTAAAACTACAAGTCTTACCATATCTATTTTTCTTTGTTATCCATTCTTCATCAAATTCACAACCATACTTATGCTTTAAATCCCAAATTCTAGCACTTAATCGTGTAATAAACAATTCTGAATAACTTTCATATGCTGTAATACTTCCAAATTCGTTTAAATATTCTAAAATCATCTCATTTTGTGTCATACTCTTTCAGTAATGATTAATACGTTACCTTTCCATACCAAATCAAAACCTTGTACTTCACAGAATCTGTCTAAATATTCAAAACTTGTAAAAGTTTCAATATCTATTTCTCTTTCTCTCATTACTATCCTTCCTTTTCATTCTTTTTAAATTTGGCATCATCAACCTCAACCACAACTTTTCTATAAAACTTAATTTTCTAGGATAAATATTTTTCATCTGTATTCCCTCAACAATTCTTCCATTTCTTTTCTCTCATCCACAGTAGTTTCTCTTTTTTCAACTTTTTTATCAAACCATTCTGGAGTTGATGCAACTCTATTTTGATTGTTATATTTTTTAGAATTTTTTATTTCGTTAAATTCATTTCTACATTCTTCAATTTTTTTAAACCCTTTTGACTTCCAACTATTTAATACACCCATAACATACCTAATTGTTTTAGCATTGTTAATACAAGCCCTATCAATAGCTTCTTTGATAATGTCTAATGAAAATGTTTCTTGATAGGAATCAATAATTTCAAATTCTCTTGGTGATATAGTTCTTCCAAAATTAGTCTCTAGGTATTCAAAGATAGTAATATTTTTAGGTAATTCTGGTGTCTCACTCTCAAATCTCTCTTGATTACCACTTTCTAACAATTCTGGTGTCTGATACTCCTGTTCTTGCTGATTGTAAATTGGTTCTGATGCTGATGGTGTCTTATTATCTGGTCTCTCTATTTCATCATCTACACTATTCTCTTCTATACTATTCTCTTCTACTCTATTCTCATCTATACTGGTTAAACATTTGTTTAACATTTGTTTAACACTTGAATTATAAGGGTTTTCTATTAATTCGTATTTTTCTGTTCTTTCATCAAAAATTAATTGTTTTTTCTCATTTTGATATATAGTTTCTTTAATTCTATTTTTACTTAAATAGTTATTTCTTCTCCAATCTGTGATTACAATAACTCCTGAAAGAAATGGTATTATAAATTGTTTCATTGCTAATATTTTTATACTATCCTCTGTTCCACCATAAAGTCTTAACACTTTTTTATAATTTACAAATCCTTCATCATCTGCTTCCATTCCTAGTAAAAAATACAATGCTTTTGCTTCCATAGGTAAATCTATAAAAGTGTCTTGACTTATGATTTCATTGTCAAACATTCTTTTTCTAGCCATTGCATCCTTTCTACTCAACCTACCCACTTTGACATTAAGCCTTTTTTTTGCTATACTTAATGCAATAAAAGTTTTCCCAGAACTTTTATTTTTTTATTGCATTTCATCATATAAATACTCTCCGCAAAAGTCCATAACTATTAATGCTAATATTCCAGTAATAGCACCATAATAAGTTAAACTTGCAGTACTTGTAGCTAATGTTATAAAATCACTTATTACTAATAAACTGCATATAATAAACATTGCCAATATACCAATATTTCCCCATTTAATTCTTTTTTTCTTTTTCATTCTTTTCACCTTTTCTTATTAAAGTTATTTCTACTCCAAATTTTCTCCCCCAAATTTCATATAATTTATCAATCAAGGCATTTGCTTGATTTGGGGTTATACTAAATCCTTCTTGCATAACCTACCTCCCTAATTAATCATATTGTTGTGTTCGACAAACTTTTACATTTCTTTTTATTCTTTACTTTAACTCTTACTCACTTTATAATTTTGTTTAGAAAGTGAGGTGATAATTTTGAATTTAGATTTAACTAAATATTCTGATAAAACTCTGTGTTTAATATATAAAGAATACATAAACGATAAGAAAAAAGTTTTCAGTACCCATAATATTGAAAGTGATTTTCCAAATGTTAATCGTGAAGAATTTAGATATAGTCTCGATGAATTAAAATCTAACAAATTAATTAATTTAGATATTTTAGGAAACTACTCTCTTACCTCAGATGGTATTATTTATATGGAACACAGATTTCAAAATAAAGTTGATAAAGTAATTGATTATATTTCTAAACTAATACCTTAATTATTTTTTTTCATTCTTGAACAGAATCTGTAAGTCTCATTTGTAAAATCAATTGAGGCTTTTACTTTATCTATAAGGTATCTTTCAACTTTAAATTTACCTTTTTTAAGTTCTAAAATAATATCTCTCGTATCTCTTATAATGCTGTACTCATCTACCTCTTCTAGATCTAGTTGTTTTCCATTTAGCTTCAAAATTAAATCTTCATTACATCCTGTATCAATAATTTCTAACTCATATATTTCTATATTCATTTTTATTCTTCCTTTCCGAATGGACTTTTTTCCAACTTTTATCTATTATTCTTCTTTTTCTTTAAAAAGTTCTTCAATAGTATATTTTTTTCTTGTTTTTTTTGTTATTAAATTTCTTAAAACTATTGCTTCTCTTACTGTAAATTCACTTTTATTGTTAAGTTTTTGATTAACGGTGCTTAAAGATCTAATATTCAGTTCATTAGCAATATCAAGTTGAGTAATATTTGCTTCTCTCAAAATTTCTTTCAACTGCATCAAACAATTTCCTCCTTCCTATGTACGATTTTTCGTATATTTGAGTTAAAAAAATATTTTTTTCTTAACTTCAATATCATTATATACGATATTTCGTATGTTGTCAATATAGAAATATACGATTTTTCAAATTTTTTTAAAAATATTTGATTTTTCGTATTTTATGTATTATAATGATATATATGGAAAGGAGAATTTATATGCTAGAAGAAAAAATTAAAAATCTCATTATTGAAAAATATGGTTCCGTAAGGCAATTTGCTATAAAAATAGATATACCATATACAACAGTAGATAGCATATTAAAAAGGGGGATAGACAATTCAAATGTTGGCAATGTTATAAAAATGTGTAAAGCACTTAATATTTCAATAGATAATTTGTTAGAAAATAAAGATATCTTATTTAATTTAAATTTTGATAATGCTGAACCAATTGAAAATTATTCTAATATTGTTAAAATACCTGTTTTAGGTACTATTAAAGCCGGAGTTCCTATTGAAGCTCAAGAAGATATTTTAGAATATGTTGATATTCCACAAAATTGGACTCTAGGTGGTAAAGAATTTTATGGATTGCAAATTAGTGGTGATAGTATGTATCCAAAATATAGTGAGAATGACATTGTAATTTTTGAAAAAACGGAAGACTATACGATTGCTAATAAAAAAGATTGTGCTGTTATGGTGAATGGATACGATGCTACTTTTAAAAATGTAACAATTAATGAAAGTGGTATAACTTTAGTACCATTTAATTTAAATAATCAAGATGGTTACCAACCTACCTTTTATAATAAAGAACAAATTGAAAAATTACCTGTTAAAATTGTTGGTATTGCTAGAGAAAAAAGAACAAGATTATAAAATAATATAAAAGATTAATTATAAATAATTGATTAAAACTTGCTAGTACAGAAGTTTTTGTGCATAAAAACAGTGTTGAATTAAAGGAGGAATAATAAATGAAAAAATGTAATAATTGTAATAAAAATATTGCTGATACTGATATTTTTTGTCAATACTGTGGAACAAATCAGCAATCAATAACAGCAAAGGATATGGTGAAATATTGTCTTTCTAAAAAAACAGGTAATGAGGGAATGCCAGGTGGAATGTTAAGAGGATTTACAATTATAGAAAAAAATCTTTTAAATGATGAAAAATTTTTAACTTGTTTTATGCTAATGATTGGCAATAGTTCCAAAAGAGTGGCTGGTGTACTTACTAATAAAAGATTAATTATTGCTAAAAACGACATTATAGGGAATAGAATTATAAGTATTTCTATTAATAATATTAACGATATATTTCTTAAGAATGGTTTTGTTAATAGTACATTAGTTATTGATAGTCTTTCGGAAAAAGTAGAATTGAGAGGATTAAAGAACTTAACTCAAAATACATATAATGAATTACATCAAAAACTGAATGAAATTAAAAATAGTCTTATTAATAATGAACACTCCCCTATTAACAATAGTTCAAAATATGATGAATTAAAAAAAATAAAAGAATTATTAGACAACGGAATTCTTACACAAGAAGAATTTGAAAAAGAGAAACAAAAAATATTAAATTGATTAAAACTTGCTAGTACAGGAGTTTTAATATAAATAATAAGTAGGAAGTGAGGTGAAGTAAATGAAAAAATGTAAATATTGCCAATCAGAAATTGACAAAAAAGCAAAAATTTGTCCTAATTGCAGAAAAAAACAAGGCTCTGGATTATTGAAAGGAATTTGTATTTTCTTTGGGATATTCTTAATTGTTGTTGGTTGTTCTAGTATATTAAGTGATAATTCAAACCTAGATAGTAATAATTTTAATAATAATTCTACAGAGGAAAATGGATGTTATGCAACAATTAACTTATTTAACTCTATTCAAACTGGCATGACTTATGATGAAGTAAAGAATCTTATTGGTTGTGATGGAACTTTATCTACGGAAAGTTCATACGGTGATTCAAACATGAAGATATACTATTGGTATGCAAAAAATGGTATTAGCAATATGACTATTTCGTTTATGAATAATGAGGTGTCAGCTAAATCACAAATTGGATTAGATTAAAAAAAAGACTAGAACTGCTGGAACAGAACTAGTCAGGTGAAAAACACTTAGTCGAACACTAAAATACAATATAATTGTATAGGTTTTTCTATACAATTATAGCATAGAATTTAAAGAAAAGGAAGTGCTATAATGAAAAATGAAATTAGAAATGTTGCAATTTACTGTCGTGTGTCCACAGAAGAACAACGTAAGTTTGGTATTTCTGTTGAAGATCAAAAAAATAGTTTAACTAGATATTGCAAAGAAAATAAATTGAAAATATATGATTACTATATAGATGAAGGTGTGTCAGCTGGAACTATTGCTAAAAGGAAAGAATTTGTAAGATTATTAAAAGATTTAGATAATATTGACTTAATTATATTTACTAAACTAGATAGATTTAGCAGAAATGTTAGAGATGCTAATAATTTGCTTGTAGAATTAGACAAACATAATACTGCTTTTAGAGCAATAGACGAGGATGATATAGATATTTCTACTTCTGATGGTAGATTTATATTTAATCTTAAAGTTAATCTTGCAGAACATGAAAGAAATAAAGACTCAGAACGAATTAATCGTGTTAATAAATATAAATATCATACTGCTAGGACTGTTTGCTCTGGTGCTAAAATCTTTGGATATGATATAGATAAAAATAAAAGATTAGTAATTAATGAAGATGAAGCTAATCAAATTAATCAGTTATTTGATAAGTACATCGAAACAAATAATCTTAATGAAACTACAAGATGGTTTCAAAAGAATATAAAAAAAAGAAGTTATGAAAGTGTAAGATTATATTTAACAAATACTGCTTATATTGGTCAATATAGACACATTAGAAAAAAAACTAAAGAAGTAGAAATTATTGAAGACTTCTCCCCTACTATTGTGGATATCGATAAATTTAATAAAGTTCAAAAATTACTAAAAAGCAATGTAAAAAAACATACTGGTACTTCTGAAAGTGGAAATAAAACAGATTATATATTTAATCGATTTATCTATTGCAAATGTGGTAGAAAACTTGCTGGTAAGCATTCAAAAGGAAATCATTATTATATTTGTAAAAATGCTTTAACCAATTTATGTAATAACCACATTCATATTTCTGAACTTAATTTAGAAAAATATTTATTAGATAATATCGAATCTTGTATAGAAGAAGAAATAAAAAATTTAGAAGATAAACAATTGAATGAACAAAAATGCAAAAAGAATAGTCCTAGTGAAAAAGCACTATTGAAAAAGAAATTACAAAAGTTGACTAATTTGTATTTAGAAGATATGATAGAGTTAGATATTTATAAAAAAGAATACTCTACTCTCAAATTACAATTGGAAGAACTTGAATCAGAAGAACAATCAGAAGAAAAAATAGATCTTTCTAAATTGAAAGAATTTCTAGAAAGTGATTGGCAAATACTCTATCATAAGTTAGAAAATAAAGAAAAACGAGAATTTTGGATGACTATAATTGATAGCATTGTCTTTGAATCTAAGGAAAAATTTGAGATTAAATTCAAGTTGTACTAACCTTTATACTCCTCCAGGTGTCTATTAGTTAGTACAACTTCGTAAGGAGTTGTATTTTATGAATAATTATTGTATATATATAAGGAATAGAAAGGGAAATCCTTATTGTAAATTACTTAATAAGGAGATACCATTTTCCTGTTGTCAAGAATGTGATAGTAAAGAATATAAAACGAAAAACAAAGAAAATTCGTTTTATAAATCAAATGGAACGAAAAAATCAAAAAATTCGTTTTATAAACTAAATAGCAATCAAATAAAGAAAAAGTCCACTTTAAAAGAAAAAAGTCCACTTAAGAGTGGAAAAATGAAAAACAAATCAAATAAGCTTGCTAAATTAGAAAAAGATAGATTTAGTGCTTTTAGTAATGATAAGGACATCTGCTATTTATGTGGTTCTACTTATAACTTAACATGGCATGAGATTTTTAGAGGTGCTAATAGAAGAAACAGTATGAAGTTTGGATTTTGTTTACGATTGTGTTTAAATTGCCATGAAGAAAAACAGGAAGATATTATTTTTAATGATTTTTGGCATAGACAAGCTCAATTGTATTTTGAAGAATATATTGGATCTAGAGAAGAATTTTTAAAGATATTTAGAAGAAATTATATAATTAAAAAAGAGGAAAAAGACAATTAAGTCATTCCTCTTTTTCTATAAGTATTTCTTTGCTACTTCTAGATCTAATTCTAAAAAACAATCATTTTCAAAATTATAATACTCTGCTCTATCACCATTAATTTTAATTAGAATCTTAGAAACATCAGAATCTATATTTAATTCTTTACAAAAATTCTTTAATTTTTCATCAACCAATATAACTGTCTCTTGCATAATATCCCCCTTTCTTAGGTAAATACTATATCAAAGAGTTTTGTCGAATTTTGTCGAAATTTGACAAAAAGTATAATTAATTGACAAAAATAAAAAAATAATTATAATACTACAAAAAGGGGGAAAATCTATGGATAAAATTTGTAATATTTGCAAAAAATCAAAGATTTATTCATCATATAACCAGTGCTGTCAAAGTTGTAAAATGGATATTATCATAATTATTAATTGTATTATTAGTAATGAGAAAGATAATATTAGAAAATTTTTTAGTGAGAAAAAAAATAAATTAAATAATAATAAAGATTATTATGATAAAAAATTTTATTACAAAAAAATCAAAGAAAGTAATGAATTTCTTAACTCAATAATAAAACAATATTCTAATTCTATAAAATTTAGAGATAGTATTTTAAAATACATTGATTATTCTAATGAACAAATGAGAAAAATAGATGAAGTAATGAAAAAAAGAGGAAAAAGACAATTAGTCTAATTCCTCTTTTACAAATTTATCACTCTTTTAATTTCTATTGGTTTTCTTTTTAACATTGATTCCGTTTGAAACCATGCTCTTTTATTCCTTGTATTGTACTGTACAACTAATTTACTATCCTTTTTTCTAGTAAGTTGATAGATTAGATCTCTATCTGTAATGATTTTTTCAACCATATTTATCCCCCATTTGTATATAAATTATACCACAAGTTAATTAACAAATCAAAAAAATAGGAGCAAGGTGTTATCCCTACTCCATTATTTAATTTGTATAGCATCTATTTCTTGTCCTAATATACCAGCATAACCATTATTAGAATCATTTTGATTATAACCTGTTACCCATGGTAACCATTTATTACTTCTTCTAAGATGTACTCTATAAGTTAGTTGTTTTATATCTGATTTAATCATAAATCCATCAATTGGTTTATTATAAATTCCTGCATAATCTTCTCTATTTTTTACTTCTGGTAGCCATTTACCACCTTTATAGTGAACTTGATAATATACATTACCTACATTAGTATTAGCATAAACACAACACACATCATGCCCAAATAGTCCTGCATAATCAGAATCATTTACTACATTAGGTAACCATTTATTTTTTACATCATCCCATGTTTGGTAAGTAATATCTACTTTATTATTGCTAGTTGATGAATTGTTTGAGTTTCTAATATCATTATACATTTCATTCATATCTACATTACCAATTATACCACTAATAATTCCATTACTAGAGTACTGCCATATATCATAATCTGCATCTATATTAGGTTTGTTTTGACTATATTTAGCACACCATATTGAATAGCCTTGTTCTGCTATTGCTTTGACATCTAAATAGTTCTTAAACCAATTTTCATTAGCATATACACCAGTTTTATATCCTAAACTAGATAATTGTTTGCAAAATTCTAGAGCAAAATTTGAAAGCATTAATTTTCCTAAATAAGCTGTAGAATCATCTTCCATATCAATATAAATGCAAAAAGGTCTAACAGAAATTTGACTTAAAAGTCTCTTACAATGTTCTATTTCACTAGCAATACTTTCGTTTCCTGCAAGATTTTTGGCGTAAGAATATAAATATATTCCGAAAGGTATTTCGTTTGAAATACATCCATTTACATTATTCAAAAATTGGCTGTCATCTTGACTTGTTATATCATCTCCATAGCCACATCTAATTATGGCAAAGTCAACTTGTGTTTTTACTTTGGACCAATCAATAGTTCCTTGATGTGAGCTTACATCTATACCTTTCATTACTAATTACCTCCATTCTCATTATTATTTAATTTTTCTTTCAATTTTTCAGGCATGTCCACACCTAATTTTTTACAATTTTCTGCTATACTCATTAACTCCATATAAACTATGTATAGACTGATAAAATATCCGATTGCTTTTAAATTGAATGCATAACTAATCAATATTCCTACTATGATATAAACTAATTCTGCTAATTTTTTACCTAGTCCGTCCCTCATTTTTGAACTAGATATTTTTTTATTTTTCCATGCATTATAATATCCTGTAATTATATCTATTACCATCAAAATAAGTGGTAATAAAATCTCCCAATAATTATGAGAAAATTCTAAATTATCTAATATTTTCATTTTATCTATTCCTTTCTAATTGATTATCTGTATAGTAGTATCTAAGCAATAATTTGCAATTGGTAGATACTTATCTTTTATAAAATCTCTACCTCTCAATACAATACAATTTTCATATACATCTACTAAATATCCTTCTGAACCTTCATTATAAGTGTAAGTATCACCTGAATCAGTTCCAGAAGTATTTTTTCTCGGTTTAGCACAACTTGGTATATGAACTCTATGACAAGTTGTTCCATTATTAAATATATTTGCATTTGCTCCAAACCTTTGACAAGCAAATTCTAAATGAGAATGTCCACTAAAATAAATCACATTTTTATAAGTAGTCATTAATTCAATAAATCTCGATATAACACTCGAACTTGTATCTAAACTTGAATAAGGGTATAAATTATTAATATTCCCACAAGTATTAGGCATAAATACATGAAAGAATAAAAATACTCTTTGATTTTTATAACTTTCTAGCTTAGTTTCTAACCAATCTAATTCTTCTGTTGTAAAACAACTGTCTCCATAATTTTCGGCATTCATTCCTAAAAAGATAAATTTATCATTTTGATACGTTTGTTCAAAATATAAATTTCCACCTGTATAACTTTCCCAGTTTGTTATACTATATCTACAATCATGATTTCCTCTACTTTCATAAACAGGAATAGTTGCGTTATTGTCAATTAAATTTTTATACATTAATAGCTCATCATCACCACTATTTTCAACTTTGCATAAATCACCACTAACACAAACGAAACTAGAATTTGAATTAAAAAATGTTAACGCTCTGATTAAATCACTTGAAGCATTAGCCTCATCTGTTCCATCACCATCGATATGTACATCACTTAAAGCTCCAAAAGAGTATAATTTATTTCCATATTTTGAACTATCAAACTTGAATTGAGAAGGTAGATTATAACTAGCAAGTATATTTGTTTTATTCTTTTCACATACTACAATTTTTGTTGCTTGATATGGTGCTATGTTTAATTCATTAAAGTAACTATATGTTCTTTTAATATTCTTTTTTAGTGATAATGTAACTATCTTTTCATAATCACTTATAATTCCATTATCATCAGCATAATAAAAATCGTAAATACCTGTTTTATTTGATAAAAAAGTAATATTTTTTTCTGAAAATGTTAATGTAATTGTTAAATCTTCACCATCAAAAATTATAGAACCATTGAATTTTACCATCTCAATATTTGTTCCATTTATTTTTAATTGAGAAATATTACTATTGTTTATTTTTAAACCCATTTAAACAACTTCCTCTACATGAACATCAAAAGAATAATTTGTTACTGTTACTTCGCTACTTCTTTGTTGTATCATTAAATACCATTCTGTAATATCGTATGTTGGAATAAATGTATACTCGCTTGATGGTTGCGTTTCGATATAACCAACAAAATATTTTGCATAAGATGAAGAACTTGAATATGTATCTCTTATCGTTAACTCAAACGCATTGGTTTTTGTTCCTAAATCAACAGTTCCTTGAATATTGTCAGCATAAACTTTATATGTTTTTCCTGCTTCCAAAACATTCGTTTGCTTAAATCCTTGTGTAATATTTGAAGTAGTAGTTCCGTTAGTCAATATTGTTGGTGTTCCAGCACTAAATGTATATGTAATACCATGTCTTAATTTTGGAGATGTATATTCTGAACCACTCATACTTGTCATGATATCCGAACCAGTAAATAAATTAGTTTTAACTACTTTTGTTACAACTATTGAATTCCTTAATTCTTCTTCACTTAATGTATCTTCCGATGTTTTACAATAATAAATCGCTAAATAATTATCACTAGTTCCAGAAGTTATAATTATTTCTGATGCATTATTATCAATTACGTGCTTATTTAAAGTTACACCGTCAGCTGGTTCTATTGAACAAGTACCAACTATAAAGTTAGAACCTGCTGTTTTTTTAATCTTATAAGTAGTATTTGGTTCTATTGCTAAATAAGTTGTTCTACTTGTTCCAGAACTACTTGTTTGGATTACAAAAGTTGAATTATTTATACTACAATTTAAAACTGGTGCAGTAGATGGATTATATAAATTAGTTCCTTCTCCAGATGAACCACTTTCTTTAACTAAATAAAGAACTCCCTCTACTTCTGTTTCAGGTAAACTATCTACTACTTCAATTGAATTAATTGTAGTTGATGAAACATTGCCAGTTCCACCTGTTCCACTCGTACCATCTGCTCCTTTTGGAATTCCAAAATTAAATATTGCATCTGTTGAAGTTCCAACATTTTCAACGGTAGCATTTGAACCTGCATCTAAAGTAGTAACGGTTCCAATTGTGATAGTAGCAGATTGCCCATCAGTACCATTTTGTCCACTTGGACCAGTTGGTCCAGTTTCTCCTTTTTCACCTTTCAAACTTGCTAATTGTTCTTCAGTAAAATCTTCATAAGTAAATGGTTCTCCTTTATCACCTTTTTCACCTTTAGCACCATTCTTAATATTAAATGTACTTGTTGTTCCATTGCTTAAAGTTGCAGTTATAATATTAAGTCCATCACTTTCTGTTGAGGTAGTTGTTTGCACTATTGATGAAATAGAAATTCCATCTGTTCCATTAGTTCCTGCTGGTCCAGTTTCTCCCTGTGGTCCTTTTATATTGCCTACATTTTCCCAAGAAGATGCAGTTGATGACCAAACATACAAGTTACCTTGAATAAGATAAGAATCTCCTGCACTTCCTGTAGGGTGAGCAGTTTGTAGTTCTTCTAAAGTTTCATAAGAGCCTAAAATTGTAACACCTGTTCCATCTTCACCTTTCGGTCCTTGTTCTCCAGTATCTCCTTTTTCTCCTTGAATACCTTGTGGTCCAGTTTCACCAGTAGCTCCTGTGTCGCCTTTTGGTCCTTTTATATTAACGGATGCAGGGTTAGTTAAACCTTTATCGTTAGTCCAACTAATTATTCCATCTTCACTAACAGAAGGTGTAAAAGTAGCACCATTTTCTCCTGTTCCACCAGTACCACTTTCACCTGTTCCGTCATAAACTTCTACAATCTTTTGTGTTCCATCTTTTTTAGTTATGGTGATTGTAGAAGTATCGCCAACCTTACTGACATCTAGATCTAATCTGCTAACTTCATTAGTTATTTTAATTGCATTATCAAACCAACTTGGATATTGTTCTGGTTCTTCATCTTCTGCATTGATTGTTCTTTCTACTTCAAATATTACTATACTAGATACAAAGACTGGTATTCCGTTCGGGTTCTCCTCTTGAGTTATTTTTAAATCTACTTCTACATAATTGCTTATTAATAAACATGATTTTATATCTATTTGATATCCTTTTTCGTATTTTTCCATTAAAGCATAATTTTTATTTCCATCTATTTCATATTCTAACCATGCTATACCTTTTGGAATATTATCTATAAATTCATATTTTAGTTTATTTTGAAGATTCTGATACTGATTACCTAATTTTTGATTACAAATTTTTTTATAAGCCACTCCTGTTTTTTCATTTACATTTATAATTACATCATTCATTCAACCACCTCATCTGTTGTTTTTGTATATATGACTGTACATATTATCTTATTTTGATTAGCAAAATAATTTGAATTGTAAAATACTTCTATATTGCTGTTTGAAGCTGTTTGATATACACCAAAAACATAGTTAGGTGGTTCTGGATTTGGCGCATTTATTGGCATTTTCTGATCATAATTACTCCAAGCATTCCCTTTTATGTCAATCAAAAAATCTATATTTAATTCATTCAACAACGTATATAAATTTCCACAAATGCTATCGATTACTTTTCTATAAACTGGCTTACCGTCAATCCATTTTCCAATAACTTTTTCTTCTGTTGAATAAATTTTACTTTCTTTTAATTCTTCTATATTTTTTGAATTAGTTGATGTTTTATCATCTATATATTTTTTTATTATTTTGTTTTGTACTGAGTTAGTAGACGAATCATCCATTTGGTTATCAGGTGTTCCTCCTATTGGAATTCTTTTACTACCATAATCAATAAAAGCGTTGCTATCTCCTGTAATTATAAAGTTTCCATCTTCTATATCAATGCTATTTAAATCATTTATTGATTCTACTCTTTTAAAACTTACTTTTGCCATTTTAAAACTCCTCCCATTCGAATTTATTTTCTTCATTCCAATTAATATAACTAACTACATTCCACACATTAACAAAATCATTAAAATGTGATGCTAATAATTCAATATTTTTTTTCCATCTTTCAAAATCTTTATAACTTATAGGTTTTTGTGATAATCCATAATCACTGTTTTCAATGTCACAAGTTCCTGTAACTGTCCATATTTTGCTCTCATATCCATTTGGTTTGAAAAAAAGTTCGGCAATATTTTCTATTCCTTGCTCTATCCTATCAATATCTTGTAAATATGGAATTTCATTATCTTTCCATTCTTTAGATGTATATAATAATAATTTTGTTGAATTATCTACTATTTTTATATATTCATAAAATGGATCTAAATCATCAATATGAGTGACTTTACCATAATCTTTTGGTAATCTATATCTAATATAATTTATATAATTATTAATATTAGTATTATTTTTTGCATATAAGTATCTATTTGTTCCATCATAAAAAAAAGAAATATTATTTTTTGTTCCATTAGTATTTCGATATCTTATCATATAATTTTCAGTAGTAATAAATTCAATAAAATCTGTTGATGTTATGGTTTCATAACTATTCCAAGGAAAAGATAAATAAATAATTTTACTATTTAAGCTATCCCCAACGTGAATATTTCTCAAATTAGTTGCATTTAATTGAAACTTATTCAGAAATAATCCTTGTAGTTCTGTTATTTTATTTTCTATTTCATTTAATATTTCTTTTGTTAAATAATTATTCATCAAAATCAACCTCTGCATTAACTATTTTTATACCATCATATTTAATAAATCCTAATAGTTCAGCCTTTAAAATATCTTTTTCTTTTATTTCTATAATGACATTTCCTTTAATCATTTTCTGCATATTAATCTCCAACTCCTTCTATAGTTCCACTTAATCCACCATCAAATTTTAAAATTTGCTTTGTTATAATTACATCTTTATAGCCATACTTCGTTTCTATTGAAACCATATCTCCTGGCATTAAGGAAGGGTCACCGATATAATTAGCCGAAATTAGATATTTCTTATCATTATCAAAATAATAATCAGCCATTGATGAAGTGTAAGAGTTAGAAAATTTGTTAGTATTTTTAAAATCAATTTCTAATTCATCTCCTACTTCTTGTTTACTATTAAATATATTTTTTGATTCCCTTAATGAGTTTTTTGCTACCCAATCTTTTAATATTATAGAGAATTCATCACCTATTTCACCAGATAATTTTACATAAACCATATAACAGTTCATATCTATTATTTCTGCTTTTGCATTTGAATTATTACAAGAATACGAAAAAGAGAAACTATCTCCAGTATAAACATAATCATATCCTTTTGAATTTTCAGTAGATTCATTGTGAACATACCATACATATTCTACCGGTTTTGATAATACATATTTTGCATTTATGATTTCTTTTCCACTTTCACCATCTGTATAGTTGTTATTATTGTTACCAATTATAGTTACTTTTTTTATTGGTACTTTATTTTCAAATTTAGCATCTTCTAATAGCTCATTTCTACTTATATTTTCAACAACTTCTTGGTTTAATTTGTTAAAAGTAATTATATTTTCTCTTGAAATAAAGAATTTTCTTTTATTATTTTTTCTTAGCATGTATGAACATATATATTTTAAAACATCCAATAAATTATAAAAATTCAAATACAACATATTATAAACATATGGCAATTCTATATTAAATTTATAGTTATAACAATTATTCAAATAATTAGTTAAATAATTGTAGTTTGACATATCATTTCTTAATAAATCTCCATTCGACTTTAAATCTGTTTTTGATAAAATAGCAATTAAGTTTTTACCATTTAAAGTAACATTACCATCAGTATCAGATGACCAGTCATTTAAATAAAAATAGCCCATTTTTATATACTCTATTCCATTTTCTTCAGTTAATATTCCTATATAAGGCTTTATTATACAATCCTCTGTTAAATATTTAGCTAGTCCTACTGGATTTATTGGATCAAATGAATTATCATAATTATTTAAATTAACTTGGCAATCATTAATAGGTGTACTTGTTAATAATAAATCTATTTCTTCAGTAGTTGAAAATGATACTAAATCATTTCCTTCATATATTTGTGAAATTCCTAAGTCTATTTCTGGTATTCTGATTCTCCTTTTATCATATTCCATTTGAATAAGATCAAGTTGCAAAGACTTTATTGAAATCTCTTCTTCAAATATATATTGATAAATTTCTTTTTGGTTATCAATTACATTTATTTCTAAACTAGTATCATCACTTTTTATTATGGTAATACTGAATTTTTGAGCAATATTATTTTTAAAATAAATTGTTATTCCTGAACTTGAAGATGTTCCTGCTTCATTTACTATTTTTAGTATAGGTCTTTCTATATTATTAAAAATTTCGTTACTTATATATCCAGCATTATCTCCTTTTATATTATAATTAGGAAGGATAAAACTGCCATCTAATAATGTATAGTCTTCTTCTAAACTTGCATAATTTTTTATTTTTTTATTTCCATCTACTATTTCATTATTCAAACTAAATATTGCTTTAGTTGGTGATAATGTCATTGTATAATCTTTTTGCTCTATTTCTTTATAAATAATTTCTACATAACCTTTTACTTCTCGAGTATTGGATTTTATTGCCTTTTTAAAACTTTCACTAACTGTTTCCATAATATCCTCCTAATACTCAATAAAATTCATTTGAATGTCAGTTCTATGGACTAATAAATAAGTGTTTTTATCAGCATATTTAACCTTTCCATCTAAAGGACCTGCATAAACTTTTTTTATAACTCTTTTTCCATAATTATCAGTAAATTTTAAATAAAAAAAGTCCCTTTCATAAAGAGATTGCAATAACGCCATTTCATTAAAATTTAATTTGCACCATCCAGCTGTAACTTTAGCAAGATTCCTTCTTGTTACATCTCTATGTAGATATCCTAAAGCATCTCTATATGATTTTTCTAAATGTGTGTAAGTTGGAGAGTAATTTTCTGAATCCGGTGTTGGTAAATCAAACCATGTATTATTATCATAACTAGCTTCCAAAAATGCCATGATATCATCTCCTTACTATGTTTGTAGATGCTTGTTGCCTACTATCTTCATTTTTAAAATCGTTATAAGTAGCTTTCGCAAATTCTCTACCATTAATATTTAATATGGTTGGATTTTTGGATAATTCAAATATATTTCTATTAAGTTCTAATAGTAAATCTATGACTTCATTATTATCGTTTCTTTTATTTAAAGATATATTAAAAGCATCCACTATTGTATCAAGTGGTGCTTCTATATTAGTACCATGTTTTTGATCTCCTAATATTGCTGCAAATTCATGTCTAGGAGGTATTACTGTCCCAGTTGCTAATTTTGGAATAGTAGGAATCTTGATGTTTTCCATTGTAAATTTTTGTCCAGTTACTTTTCCTATCGCAACAATTGCTGCTCTAAAAGGTGTTAGAAATGTATTTAATCCTAAGATTAAAGTATTTAATACTGATATAAGCATATTTCCTATTCCTTTCATTATGGTAGATAATCCTTTTTTAAAATCTCCTTTGAATATAGTAATTATTCCATCTAAAATTTGCTTAAATCCTGTAAACAAACCGGAAAAAATGCCAATTCCATCTTTAACTATTTGTCTTAATAAACTTCCTATTACAGCACCAAATATTCCAAAATTATCTTCTAAATAAGATAATTTTTCATCTATCCAATTCCATGCACCTTGTAAATATCCTTTTATAGTATCCCAATTTGATATTATCAAACCTAAAACTGCTACTAATGCTCCTCCTATTGCTACTGGCCATGCTCCAAATGCAACTGCTAATCCTGCTATTATTAAAGATATTCCTGTAATAATTTTTCCAAAATTTTCCCAACTAGGATCGTTTAAATACGAAATTAAGGACTGAATGGTAAATATAATTCCAGCAACTGCTATTCCTATTCCCAATGCTATCAATCCAGCAGATGCATTTTTTAATCCACTAAATATTTTTAATAATTTTTCTGAATTTTTAATAAAATTCACAATTTTAAAAGCTGCTATTCCTGCTAGTATTCCAGCAAACAATCCAATTAATAAATCTTTATTCTCTAACACAAAAACTTTTATTTTATTTAAAAAGTCCAACAACTTCTGACTATATTGTATTTCACCATCATAATTTATCCCTGTGTCTTCTGCCCTTGAACCTCCAACATTTGAAGAATCTTCATTTATTAATTCTATTTCATCAAGGCTCGATAATGATCCACTTGCTTTCTCTCCACTTTTCGAAGTTTTATCTAATGCTTTTGATAATCCTTTTGCTTGATTTTTAGCATCATCTAAACTTTTTCCAAAGAGTCCAGAAACAAATACTGCAATTGTACCTGTTAATTTGGACAAAGCATTCATTAATGAGTTTATAGCTGGCAAGCATGCATTATAAATAGGAGCAAATGCTGTCATTAAATTTGCTTTGATTTGATTAAGACTAGAACTGAATGTATCATTTGTATTTAATAAAGTCATAAATTTATCTCTTAATGATGTTAAACTACTTCTCAATAAATTAAAAATAGCAACTGTACCTATTAGTCTAGTTACTCTTTTTTTAAATTTATCTAATTTGGTACTTATTTCACTTACTCCATTTGAAATTCCACCAAGATTAAATCTTTTTTCATTAAAAGCATCATTTATTTTATTTGCTGTTTGCTTTACCTCATCTTTTGTTTGAGATAATTTACTAGTCATAATATCTAATTGCTTATTAAGATTTTGTAATTGACCAACTTCTGTATCTTTAATAACTCCGTTGTCAGCAAGAAGTTGCAAATTTGCTATTTTATCTTTTACTTTTTCAATTGCTAGTTCTTGACTTTTTATGCTATCAACAGACTTGTTGTATTTATTTATCAAACTTTCGGTACTTTTTTCTAAATTTTTAAAGTCACTTTGAATTTTGTTATAATTCATTCGAGTGTCTATTACAATACTACCTTTTTTTTCTGCCATTACAACACCTCCTACCTGTTAAATTCTTCAAAAAATTTTCTTCTTTCTTCTGATTTTACTTTGACTCTCTCTAAGTCAACTAAATCTTTTATTTTTTCATATTGCTGTTTTTCTTCCTTTGTAAGTTTTCCTTCTTGTTTTCTTTTTCTATAATATACAAGTTCTCCAAACATACATTCAGGTGTCATATCCATAAATAAACTCATAAACTTCCAGAAATGCAAATTTGATTCTTTTTCTAAGTCTACTTTATGAGTTTGACTTATACCACTATAAATATAACTTGCATCTTTACTGAACGAATAAACTCTTGGACTTTCTTTATTTGAATTAGTTTCAGAATCTACTCCTAAATTTAGAAACTTAATAGCCTTGAAAATTGCTTCTTCTTCATCACATTGTGGTATTTCTTGTTTATAGATGTTATTAAGCAAGATATAATACTTTTCACTTTGTGTTAGTTCATCATCTTCAAAAGCCATTAATGTTTTAATAGCTGTTTTATAGTCATAATTTACATCATAGATGTTTTCATTTACTCTAATTTTGGTTGGCAATTTATCGGTAAGAATATTCATTATTCCATCACATCAGCATCTTCTTTTTTTATAGTGTATTTCTTTACTTTACCTTCTCTTGCTTTTTTTACATAGGGCATTACAAAATCTAAAAGTGGATTTAATGATTCGATATCCTTTGTACCACCTGTAAATATATTAATAGTGTCTTCTCCAAAAATTTCTGATAGTTCTTTTATTACATTATCTACAGCTTGTTCCTCTAAATCAAAAGCATCATTTAATTTTGAGAAATCTTCCCCTAATTTTTCAAAATCATCAATTTTCTCTAATTTATTCTCTTTCACACTTTCTACACTAGGAATATCCATCTTTTTTAGATTTTTCATTTTATCAGTTAAATCATTTACTATTTTGGTGAGTTTTTGCATGATTCTGGTATCATTAGGATTAAATTTAAGTTCTCCTAATTTATTACCATTATCATCTATTAAATCCTCTTTTACTATGTTTTGTTTAATAGTTAAAGCCATCTTTATCTTCCTTCCTTTAAAAATATAAAATAAAAAGAGGGCCTAAGCCCTCCATATCTACTCTACTGTTGTTTTGGTAAATGCTTTTGTAGATGCATTAAAGGTTCCGTGTTCTTTATTCCCACACCAATTTAAAGTAATTGGACCATTTAATTTGGTGGTATCTCCACCCCAAGACTTTAAGTCAACTACTGCATCTTCTGTAAATGCTCCGTAACTTCCATCTGATTGTTTGTCACCAAGTGTTACTTCCATACATTGTAATTTGGCTTTATCTCCTGTAAGTCCATATTTAAACATTAAATATAAAATAGCTGATAGAGTATCATTACCACGAATAGCAATTGGATCTATTTCTGTAGTTTGTGCTCCACCGGTATGGTCAATATTTGTTTTTCCTAAAACATTTTTCTTTGCATCTATTTCGTTATTCATTTCACGAGTTATTTCATCGTTATCTTCTCCAAATGGTACCCAAGTTGGTGTTTCTCCATATACAATCCCGTTTTCATCACAATCAGTAATGTTTGAGTTAAACATTGTTACATGGTCCTCACGATTAAACTTACCTGTTCCATTTAATAAACTTAATGCCATATACTATCTTCCTCCTTTTCATATAGCAATTTACAACTCATTTGATATCTAGCAATAGTATTCTCTTTATTTGTTCCGTACAAATAGCCAGGAGTAGTAGCCTCTATTGATGTAGCCGTTTCTCCTTCGTTTAAAGTAGGTAAAATTTTCTTTTTAGTATTTTGCCTAAACCATTCTTCTATTTTTTCAAACAAGTCCAAATTTTCAATATTTTGAGTATCTACAAGTGGATTAAAAAAAGAACGACTAGCAATTATAAATTGGCATTGACGTTCTGTTTTTGTTCCTAACACATTCTTTTTCAAAATTGTTGGGGCCTCTACTTTTTCTAATGACCAATACTCAAAGTCATTATCTCCCATATTCAAATAATCTACATTTATTTTAGATAATTCATTAAGATATGGACATTCTTTTATATATTCTTTTATACATTCAATAATAGGCTTACTCATTTCGAACCTCCATTCACTATATTTTGAACTCCATTAAGTAAATCATCCATTTTGTCATTTATCATTCTATCAAACCATTTGCCTTTACGCATACTTCCACCATGAAAATGCAAATCACGATTTTTGGGGTCCATTATTTTTGAAACATTTTTTCTACTGACAAATCCTTCTATTGGTCCATCGCTCTCTTTGAATGAAATTTTACCATTTCTTACAGGAAATGCACCAACTTTTATAAATGGATCTACCATTAATTTTTCTTCGTAAAGATAATTAGCATCAGGAGTATTATAGATAACTTGTCCACTACCTAATTTAGTAGAAATTCTACTAGAGTCATATAAGTGCCTATTTCCTGGTAAATATGGTTCAGATTCATTTATAACAAAATTATCAATATATTTTTGCACTTTTCCACCTTCATCTAATCCAACTGACTTCATTAAATCTTTTGAATTAGGAAGTATCAAATTAGCTTTTATGTTCAATTTGTTACCTCTATATTTTGAAGTTCTTCATCACCATATAAGTTTTCACTTACTGTCTTTATTAAAAAATAATCTGCATTACTCTTTTGTAAGTCAGATAAATCACTTATATTGTTATATTCTCCTAAAACAATAATATCATTTTCTCTTAATGTATAAGTCTCTTCTTTGCCTGAGAATTCTTGTTTATTTATCCATTTTTTTAATGCTATGTTAGAAAAGATAACATTATAGACTGATGTATATTTTTCTCCTTTTCCCTCTTGAGAAATAATTTTATCTTTATTAAAAAACACATCTTCTACTACTTGTCTATGATAAGTAATACTATCTTTACTTTTTATAACATTAAATACTGTTACTATATGTGGAAACATAATC
>JBJEDW010000076.1:0-8078 GCA_051872415.1 Bacilli bacterium | reverse complement strand
TGAGGTTTAGAGAGAAATTTTGAAAATTTAGTTGAAAAATTTCTTATTTGTTCTTAAATATTTTCGTTTCCATCATATTGACAATCAAAAATTAATACAATATAATTAAATTAAGAAAATAGTAAGGAGGAAGCACTTTATGGAACGAAAAATCACAAATGAACTAATAAAATGGAAAGTTGACTCTTATAAAAGACCTCTTCTTTTATCAGGTATAAGTGGATGTGGCAAAACCTATACAATTCTAAAATTCGGAAAAGACGAATACAAAAACACAATATATTTTGATTGCAATGAAAACCTAGAATTAAGCTATGTTATAGAAAAAAACACCACCAAAGAAAAACTAATAAAAGCACTATCAGCAATATCTCTAGAAACAATTCTAAAAGAAGATACCTTAATAGTATTCGACAACATAAGTGAAAAAGTAATCACATCTATAAAAAAAATATTCACTGGAGAAGATTATCATATCATTATGATAACTAATGACAATAACTTAATCAAAAAACATAAAACCGAAGGAATAAACTATAAAAAAATGGATTTAGTAACCTTTCCAGAATACTTAAAATACATAGGAAAAGAACAATTAGTAGATTTTATAGAAGATTCATTTAAAAATAACAAATCAATGCCATTCCACACTTTAGCAACTGAACTTTACAACGATTTTGTTCTTACCGGAGGATATCCAAACGCCATAACAAGATATCATAAAAAGCAAGACTATAATATGTTAGGAAACACCCTAGATAAAAACATAAAACTCATGAAATATAAATTAATGAAACTAGATAATCTTATTGACATAAAAAGAGGACAAGAAGTATACAATAACATATCAATACAACTCCTAAAAGATAATAAAAAATTCCAATACGGAAACATAAAACCCGGAGCAAGAAGTAAAGAATATGAAAAATCAATAGAATTTATGAAAACTAATAACATGATTATTAAAAGCACTAGAATAACAGCCTTAACTTCCCCTCTTAGTAAATCAAAAGATGAAGAAAGCTTTAAACTATATTACAATGACTCAGGAATCCTTTACAAAAAATTAAATGTAAGTGGCAATAGATTAATAACAAATACTAAACTACTTGAACTTCTTTATGAAAACAACATAGTACAAACCTTATCTAATAATGGTTTCAACATCTATCATTATCATTCTGGTGGAAAAGCCTTTATTGATATAGTAATTCAAACAAGAACAGGAAAAATAATTCCAATAGAAATCTTACACGGAGAAGACAATGCAAAATCAAAAAGCATGACCCTATCCATGAAAAAATATAACTTAAACTTAGGTATTAGATTTGGAAATGAAGACTTCAAATTAAAAAACAATATAAAATATATCCCTTACTATGCAGCCTTTTGTATAGTAGAAAGTTTATAGAGGTATCAACATGAAAAAAGTAATATTCACCATTTTAGATGGAGTAGGAATAAGAGAAGAAGAAATAGGTAATGCTGTAAAAAACGCCAGCACCAAAGCAATAGACAAATTACTAAAAGAATTTCCAAATAGTAAACTAAAAGCAAGTGGAGAAGCAGTAGGACTCCCTAAAGGACAAATGGGTAACAGTGAAGTAGGTCACATAACAATCGGATCAGGTAGAATAATAAATCAACCTCTTCAAAAAATAAATAAAGCACTCGAAGATGGCTCATTTTATAAGAATGAAGAAATCAAAAAAGCAATAAATCATGCTAAAGAAAATAACTCTAAACTGCACATACTAGGATTACTTTCAGATGGCGGAGTACATTCTCATATAAATCATATATTTGCCCTTATTAAAATGGCAAAAGAAGCAAAAATAGAAAAATTATACATACATGCATTTTTAGATGGAAGAGATGTTCCATATAACAGTGCTCTTAAATACTTAAAAGCCCTAGAAGAATTCCTAAAAAAAGAACAAATCGGAGAACTAGCAACTATCTCTGGAAGATACTATGCAATGGATAGAGAAAAAATGTGGGACAAAACAAAGAAATGCTACGATGCATTAGTAAATAAAGAAGCACCAATAATAAGTAGTTATGAAACAGTCCTACAAGCAAATTATCAAAAAGGAATTTACGATGAATTTATCCCACCAACAATTATAAATGAAAAAGGTTTCATTGAAGACAGAGATAGCATAATAGTAGCAAACTTTAGACCAGATAGAATCCCACAACTTTTCGAAGCAATAGCAAATGAAGAATTTGATCACTTCAAAACAAAGAAACTAAACAACATAAAACTATTAACAATGATGCCAGTTTCAAACACATTAAAAGCAGATACTGCCTTCAAACACGAAATAATAAAAAACACCCTTGGAGAAGTACTATCTGAGGAAGGTTACAGAGTCCTAAGAATCGCTGAAACTAGTAAATATCCACACGTTACTCATTTTATAGATGGAGATAAAGATGTTAACTTAAAATATACCAGCAAAATTTTAGTGCCAAGACAAGACGTACCAACCTATGACTTAAAACCAGAAATGAGTGCAGAAGAAGTAACAGAAAAAATAAAGTATCTAATAGATGATTATGATTTTGTAATTGTAAACTACGCAAACGGAGATATGGTCGGCCACACAGGGAACTACCAATCTGCAATAAAAGCAGTTGAAGAACTAGATAGATGTGTCAGAAACCTATACGAATTATCATTTCAAAAAGATATATTACTAATAATAACCGCAGATCATGGTAATTGTGAAGAAATGATAGATGAAAAAGGAAGACCTCACACTTATCATACAACTAACAAAGTACCATTTATTGTATGTGATAAAAACTATAAAGTAGAAGATGGAGAGCTCTCAGACATTGCCCCTTCTATATTAAATGTATTAAATATAGAAATCCCAAAAGAAATGACAGGTAATATAATAATAAAAGAAAATAAATAATTTGCGTTTAAAACATATTGATAAAAATAATAAAAAAGTTAAAATAAACACAAAAATTGTAGTAAACAAACTACAATTTTTTTAAAGGAAAGAAAAAATAAAATCAACCAATAAACATATTCAAATTCTTAAAACAATAAGTATTTTCTTATCAGGAACAGGAACAGGTATGTTAATAAAAGATATTGCAAATTTACCTGAAGAATTAACCTTAACAGAATCACTTATAGACATAATACTAATATTCGTTGGATTATCAACAGACGAATATTGTAAACAAAAATTAGAAAAAATATCTGATCAAGAAAATTCACAAAAAGTCTTAGAAAGAAAAAAATAATTCTAAGAAATAGCATCGAAAAGCAAAAACACACACAACAAAAAAAACTGAAAATAGCAAAAAAACATTGATTTTTCTGCCAAATTATGGCAACATGGGAGCAAATTTAGGGGGAATGTTTATGATAATAGGTATAACTGGAAACAGTAAAGATGGGAAATTAAAACTTTCCAAATACTTAAGTGAAAACTATTCATTTAAGTATGTAGATGTTGATAAAATATTTGATGATATTTTAAATCAACATAATATCAAGGATAATTGGCAAATAAAAAGTTCTTTGATTTTGAAAATTAGAAATGAAATTGATGAAAAATTAAATTCTATTTTGGATAACATGAATGAGAATGATGTCATAGCTTTAGATTATTCATTACTTGAAGATTCTTATGTATTTGATCGTTGCGATTTATTAATTAAGACTAATTCAAATAGTAATGAAATTGCTGAAAATGAAATAGAATTATTAAAAAAACACAGAGCTGGTATTATATCATCAGAATATGAAAGTTCAAAATATCATTTAGAAATTAATTTTGATGAAGATTGGGAAAATCAATTAAAGGAATATATTGATTATAATTTAAAAAATGATATTAAAATTACAGTTGTAGTACCTATTTACAATACAGCTAATTATTTAACTAGATGTATAAATAGTATTACTAGCCAAACTTATAGAAATTTAGAAATTATATTAATAGATGATGGTTCTACAGATGAATCATTACAAATGTGTAATTTGCTAGCAGAAAAAGATAAAAGAATTAAAGTAGTCCATCAAGAAAATCGTGGACTTGCTGAAACTAGAAATAGAGGCATGGAACTTGCTGCAGGTGAATATATATGTTTCTTTGATTCAGATGATTATGTTGATAATTCAATGTTAGAAACATTATTAAAAGCAATTAAAAAAACTAATGCCGATGTTTGCGAAAGTAGTTTTTATATACACATGAAGAATGGTGATATAAAAGATGTCAGTTGTGAACAAAAAGGTGTTAAGTTTGTAGATGGTAAATTAAATCTCATAAATTCTTATTCTGATGCTACTATTTTAATTCCTGCTTGGGATAAACTATATAAGTTATCTTCAATAAAAGATATTAAATTTGATAAAAATTGTTTTAAAGAAGATTCAGATTATATCTTTAGATTATGTATGGCTGAAAAAACTTTTGCTTTAGTACCAATTCCTTTTTATCATTATGTCAAAAGAAAATCAGCTTCTTTAACTGGTAACAAAATTTCACCGAGACTATTTACCATAAGAGATTGGGGAGAAAATGCTTATGAGGAAGTGTTATCTCAAGGTCCAGATTACAAAGATGCCGCAGAAAAGATTCTTTATAATAGTTTGGTGCATATATTAAGAAATTTTATGAGAGATTATAAAGGCAATGTTTTAGAAAAAGATGAATTTAAAGATGAAATACAAAGTATTACAAACAACTTAATAAATCTACTATTGAATGCTAAAGATGTCAAAAAGTTTAGAAAATTGGATGAAGTATTATCAATAATTAACGAACTTACAGAAGCTAAAGTTATTGATAAAGAAAAATTACCATCAATAGAAATACCATGTGTTGGTATTCTATGGAACTCTTTAGATAAGGAAATGATGAATGAGGCTATTCAATTCATACAAGAACGTTCCACTATTACAGATTGCGTTGCCGTTGACTTGCAAGATCAGTATAAACAATTTATCAAAGATATATATTTGTACAATAATGAATTTGAAGGTATTCCTGTTATAAAGGCTGGAACTTTGATAGATAAATATGATAGCAATACAATTACGGTTCTAAATTTGATAATGCGTGTATCTAATTATATGTATTTTAACGGCATGAAAGGATTTATGTACTCTGAAATTGCTGAATTAAAAACATTTATAAGAAAATTCTTTAAAACTAAAATTAAAGATTATGCTTATGATAACATCTTTCATTTAACTGTTGATAATGAGGAATTTGAATATACTGATGAAGTATGTAAAAAATATATTAGAGAATATAAGAAAAATAATAGAGGTAAAAAAAATGAAGGAAAATAAATCTTCGGTTAAGAATTATCAAAATATATCTAATATTAAAGCTATGTACGAAAAATCATTTAATGATACTGATACTGATAATATCAAAATAACAATATTAAGTGGTGGAATGAAAAATGCTGTATATTTAATAGAAAATAATGGCAATAAGGTAGTGTTAAAAATAGCACCAAAAGATGAAAGTAAAATGATAACCACAGATAGAAATATACTTTGGTGGGAAGTTGGAATGTTAAAATTAATGGAAAAAATTGACTTCCCATCTCCAAGATTATTATGCTATGATGACAGTTGTTCGTTGTGTGAATCACCATATATTTTTATGAGTTATGTTGATGGCATGAATTATTTAGAAATGAAAGAAAAGATGAGCAAAGAAGAAAAAAATAATGTTGAGTATCAATTAGGAATATTAAGTAAGAGAATATGTTCCATAAAAGGAAAAGAATTTTTTCTACCAAGCCAACCAAATAAAAAATTTAAAAATAATTATGAATTTACGATGAATTTATTTGAACTTTTATTAGAAGATGCTAAATCTAAAAATATTAATCTCGGAGAAAATAATTATGACAATATTAAAAATATAATAACATCAAATAAAGAAAGCTTAAATAACATTTCCAATCTTTGTTTAGCACATACTGATATATGGGATGGAAATGTTTTGATAAAAAATGGAAAAGTTTCTGGAATTGTTGATTTTTCTGATTTGTATTTTTGTGATGAATTAATGACATTTTATTTTCATACCATTGATGGAAAAACAAGTGATTATTATTTAAAAGGTTTTGATAATAAAAAGTTAAATTATGATGAAAAAATTAGAATTGAAATATATCGTATGTATGTTATTTTAAAAATGATAGTAGATTGTGAATTAAAACAATATGGAAGATTTGATTGGATGTATGAGAATTTGGATTCAAGAATGTCCTCTTTGCAACGTGTAAAAAAATAAATGGGAAAACTTATGAAGAATTATATATTTGGAACAGGACCTTTTGCTATAGAATTTGCAAAAAAAATTAGAAAAACACAATATCATAGTTGATGGTTTTCTTAAATTGGGCGATAAATCAGATATATCACAGAAATTATATAAAGATATTCCTATTATCTTTTTAAATAAGAAACGTTTAAATCCTGAAACTGACAATATATTTATAACAAAAAAGCCAATTATCATGGGTGATACAATTGAATATTTAAGAAATATTGGTTTTAAGAAAATAAATATTGTTGATGAAAGAGTATTATATTCTGGTTCGGAATCTTATGAACAATTAAATAGTTATACAGATTCAATTGATTTATCATTACCATTTTTAAATTATTTAGAAACAAATGTTGTTGATCGTTGCAATTTAAATTGTAAAGGATGTGCTCATTTTTCAAATATTTATAATAATAATTATGTTGATTTGGTTGATTATGAACGTGATATAAAATTAATATCAAAAAATTTAATGTCTATTACTTTAGAATTTTAGGAGGAGAACCATTATTACATCCTAATTTTTCTGAATTATTAAATATTTCAAAGAGAATATTACCAAACACTAAAATTGTAGTAGTATCAAATGGTTTATTGTTAGATAAGCTAGATGAGAAAGTAATTAAATCATTTGTAGATAATGATATAATAATATCTATTTCTTTATATGAACCTACAAGCAAAAAAATAGACAAAATATTAAATATATTAAATGCTAATAAAATTACATATTTGATAAATGATGATTTCTTTAGTCCGATTGAACCAATAAAAAAATTTCAAACTAGATTAACATTAGAAAATAATAACAATGGCGATAAAGTAAGTAAAGAATGTATTGGAAGATTTTGCAGATTTTTTAAAGATGGAAAAATAGCAAAATGTTATTACCCTTTATTGATAGGAATTTTAAATAAAAGATATGGCACAAATTATGTTGTTTCAAGAGATGATTACATAGAATTATCAGACATATCTAGTGGTTGGGATGCTATAAAAAATTTAAATAATTCCACTCCATTTTGCAACTATTGTGGTGAGAGTATAACAGAATTTGACTGTGAAGGTTATCATAAAAACGATAAAGAAATAGATGGATATGTTTTAAGAAAGAAAAAGTAGTTTTTACTAATATAATTAGGTTAAAAATATGCTATAATTATATTAGTTTAAAAATAAAAATAAGAAAGTGAGGGAAGACAGATGAAAGAATTTAAACAATTAGGGGCTTATGGTTTAGTTATTCAAGACGGTAAAATTTTACTTATAAAAAAATTTGGAGGTCCTTATGATGGTAAACTTGATTTACCTGGAGGAACTATAGAATTTTGTGAAAGACCAGAAGATGCTTTGAAAAGAGAGCTAATGGAAGAAGTTGGTATAGAGGTAGTTGATTGTCAATTATTTGATGCCGATTCTGTTGCTTTTGAATGGCAATTTAAAGAAGATGTTTTAGTGAAGGTACACCATACTGGTATTTTCTTTAAAGTTTCAAATTACAATAATGAAATTAAGAAGGAAGTGAAAGTAGATGAAGTAAATGATGATTCACTTGGTGCAGAGTTTTTTGATATTGATAAATTATCTAAAAAAGAATTATCTGCTATCGCTATAATGGAATTAGAAAAATTAGGGTATAAACTTAATTAAAAAAAGTCTAATAAGTACATAATTTTGCTTATTAGACTTTTTAAATTCAACTACCCATTCAACTACCCAAAGGATAATTTTTAGATAAATTTTAATAAATTA
>JBJEDW010000075.1:0-8091 GCA_051872415.1 Bacilli bacterium | reverse complement strand
CTTAAGTCCATTTATCATTAGTTTTTGGTTCCACCAACACTACTTGACATTGAACCGTTAATGTTTTAAAAAATTTGAGACATTTTCCTAAATTATTGATATAAATTTAGACTTATTCTTTAAGTAAATTTAGAATTATTCTTTAAGTAAATCATCTAAAGAAACTATCTCATATCCCTTTTGTTTTAAATAAATAATAGTACTATTAAGTTCTTTTATATTAGAACTATTTAAAGTAATCTGATATATTGAACCTTCTTTTTTATTTTCTTTTAAATAATTATATATATTTTTTTCTATAAGCTCAGGTTTAATAGTATTTATTCTATTATTCTTACACGTACTTAAAAACTCTTTATTCTCATATAAACAATAATTACTATAAGAAGCATTATTATTTATTAAACCTTGATTATATCTCAAACTAGAACTATTATAATTATTATCATAACTATATAAACCTAATTTCAATTTATCACTAAAAATGGTTTTTACTTGTATTATATTATCTTCTAAAACTTTTCCATCTATAAAAAAAGTAGCAGAAAGATTATTTGACTTTAATATATAAGCTATTTGATCTAATTTATCTAATGAATCTAACTTAAATACAAAACTTATTTTCTTTTCCTTAGTATTAGAACCAATAATTAGTTTTTCATAATTATCTTCCTTAGTAATACTTGGTTTTATAGAAATATATTCTAGTAAGTTTTCATTAAATTCATCGAGTTTTTTCATTTGTTCATAACTAGTATCTATATCTATTTTTAATCCACTTTTTCCCACCAACATAGTATTGTTTGATAAAATAGCATTCACTGGCTCTATCTCTTTTTCTTCTTTAAGATTAATTATTTCTGTCATAATTGGATCTTGTTTTTTAGAAAATTCTATTATTTTGTCTGTATAATAAAAACTAAAAATTGTAAATAAACTTATTATAATTATTTGAATAACTTTTTTCATATTAAATTTTATTACAAAGAAAAAGAAATATTATTATAAATACTATATTTTTATGATGTTAGGAGTACTAGGCGAGTTGAATCATTTCGATATGCAGCACCACTACCACCAACAGAGTAAAACAAACCTCCATTATCATAAGTACCACTACGTTCAAACCAGCTACCCCCAGAAGAAATAAACAACCCCTTAGAATACCAAGATGTACCCGAAAAAAGAGCAACTTCCTTTACTCCATCTCCCAGTTTAGCAACATGTATTGCATTATCATCCATCACAGCTGTATCACTAACAAAACTATATTTATCTAAATATTTATTTTCCGGGTAACTATATAATCCAGTGTAATTTATATATTCATAATAACCATCATCATTATAAGATTTTATTATTCCTGTATATCCCGAATTACCAAAACTATTACCACTCATCATTGTTTGTCCATCAGAACTCACTAAATTTCCCATTACATATTCATAGGTTCCACCACTCATATCATATATTCCATATATATTTCCTGTTGTACTTGCACTTGGTCCATCTCGCCCTTTTTCTATTTCTGTTACTTTAGTATTTACAGTTGGGCTATCTAATACTTTTATATTTTTTATGTATCCTGTATTCTTTTCACTTGTAAAATCACTATTTGTATAAGTAAATGTCACATCATAATTTCCTGCTTCTAATTGTCTTACTACATTTTTATATGTTAAAGCATCTTCTGTTGTATCAAGAGTTGTTCCTCCAATTTTTGTACTTATTCCTGTATCAGAAAGCGCTGTTCCATCTTTAGTTATTGTATAATACATAGAACCATCATTTACACTGAAACTTGAAGCAATCCAGTCAAATGATAAATAAGTATTATCACTTGGTGCGGTAAAACTAAAGGTTAGGCTTGTTGTTGATGAAATTACTCCTTGATTTGAACTTTTGTATAAACCATTCGTTTCTGTCCAAGGATATGTTGTATCATTTGTTACAGCTAAAGTTATTGTTGTTCCTCCGGTTAATGTTATAGTTGTTTGTTTAGTCTGATTATACTTATATGTTCCATCTGGTGAATATGATGCACTTGGACTTCCACCACTTCTTCCTGTATAATATTCTGAACTATTATTAATACTTAATTCTTTACATGTACCTTCTATACATGTTCCATATTTTGAGTGGGATAGGTACGCTACTGCTCCCCATTCCATGTTTTTCATCATATGTGTGTCGTCTGAAGTAGCAAATCCATATATGTTACTACTATCATTCATTGACATTATATTTGTTTCAAATGTCCCTATCTGAGCATATCTATATGATTTTACATCTGGTTTTACAAGAGGTGTTATTCCCGTTACGTTACAATTAGCTTCGCTTGGACTTGTATAACATGTGCTTGCCTCTGGCGTGCTTATTTCAAACTTTCCTACCCACATTCCAGTAAGTTCTTCATTTCCAAAGGTAAATGCTGGATGAGTATATGTTTTCCCGTTACAAGTACTATCTGTACATGTTGCACTTGTACTTTTTAGTTTACATGTTTCACTTGCTGCTCCATTTGTTCCTGAAATACTATCAGTACAAGATATTTCTCCAGTTGATGCTGTCCCACTTTCAAATGTTATTTCTATTTCTTGAGGATCTACATATGTTGTTCCAGAAGCATTATAATTAAATATTTTATATTTATATCTTGGTATCCACACTTGCATTGTTAAAATATCATCCATTGGTATTTCTGTACCAGGCTTTGCACTTAAATAAGTGTTTCTATTTGTTTCAGTTACTATCACACTATTTGCCCACATTTTCATACAATAATCATACCATTTATAAGTACTACTTTCATTAGTACTATCTGCTTTTTTCCATACTTCATCTGCTTCATCATAATACACAGGTATCATATTATCAGATAATACTGGCTCATTTGCTCCTCCATTATCTGTACATATTACTTTTGAACTAGCACCTTGTTCATAAGAAAGTCCTAACTTTCCTGTATATAATACATTTTTTATTCCTTCCCCGTTATATGTATTTGGTGTATCATAATCAAGCCATATTTTCATTTTATATGTTTTTGTTTATTTTGCAGATAAACTACCTGATTCTATTACATAACTACTATTATCATTTGAGTTTTTATAATCTATTACTTTATAGTCTCCAGTTCCTTCTTTTATTGCTACTTTTATATATTCATTTGGTATACATAAATCTGCTTTTACTACTTCCCCATTTATTGTATATTCTTTATTTTGTACACAGGTATTATCTAAAGTTACTTTATAACTTGCAGAAATACTTCCTGTATTTTCTATCGTAAATTCATATTCTAAATTATTTGAAAGTGCATCACTATCTTTTTGGGGTAAAGCACTACTTAATGTTATTGCATTAGACTCACTCTTAAAGTTCATTGCAAGTGTTCCTGCACTTATAATTGTACTATTATTTGTTTTACTTACATAAGTAAGATATGCATAACTTGATCCTATTAAACACGAAAAAAGACCTAAAATAGCCATAATTAACATTATAAACTTCTTAGATCTTTTTTATATTTAACTTTTAATTTATTTATTTTAAAGTAAAATGCCCCCCCCCCAGACGAACATTTGTTTGCACTTCTAAATAACCTCTTCATAGTTTCAAACTCCTTTTTTAGTTGTTGATTTGCGAATTAAAATGTACAAGCTTATTTTCATAACTTAATTATAAGATTTTTCTTTTATTTTGAAAAGACTTTTTTTACAACTCTTGACATTTACTACAATAATAAGTACTTCTTCCATTTATTTTTTCTCTTATTATTATGTTTTTACAATTTGGACATTTCTTTCCTTCTTGTTTATGGACATTTAAACTGTTTTGAAAAAGACCTGTCACTCCTTCTTCTGAAGTATAACTTCTTATAGTAGTGCCACCTTCTTTTATTGCTTTTTCTAAGACTATTTTGGTATTTTTTATAATACTTTCTAATTCATTTTTATTTAATATTGAGGCTTTTTTATGAGGATTAATTCTACTTAAGAAAAGTATTTCATCTGCATAAATATTTCCAATACCTACAATTATTGATTGATCTAAAAGTAGTGTTTTGATTGATAATTTCTTATTTTTATAAGATTTTTGTAAATATTCTATGGTTAATTTATCATCCCAAGGTTCAAGTCCTAATTTTGAAAGCACACTTTTATCTAGTTTATCTTTTTCTACTAAATACATTTTTCCAAATTTTCTCACATCTTTATAACGAAGTTCAAATTCATTATTAATATTAAATATAACTAATTCATGTTTTTCTACTTTTTCTCCTAAAGGGCGATATAAATATTTTCCTTCCATTCTTAAATGACTAAGTAAATAATAATTATCTAAATCAAATAAAAGCCATTTTCCTCTTCTTTTGATATCATTAATAGTTTGTCCTTTTATTTTTTCTTGCACTTCTTCTATTACTTGATTTTGAAAAACATTATTATGTAGTACAGTTAAATCAATTATTTTCTTTTGCTTTAACTTCAGCAAGAGAGCCTTTCTTACTGTTTCCACTTCTGGTAGTTCTGGCATTTTTATCTTCTCCTTTAAAATGCATTTTTAGTATTATTTTATTAACTAAATTATATTTTTCTTTTATTTCTTTTTCTAAATCATTACGTAATTCATCAGCTTTACTTAAAGAAATATCATTTTTAAAATAGATTGCAAAAATCACTAAATAAGTATGTCCAAATTTTATTAAGTTTAGATTTTCTACTTTTTCTATTTGTTCATTTTTTAAAATATATTTTTTTATACTTCTAACTAGACTTTCATTTTTTTCTTGTTTTCCTATTAAGTCACTAACTTCTTCATGAATTATATTTATTCCAACATAAATTATAAGAGCACTTATTAAAACTCCTCCGACTAAGTCGATATATTTAAACCATGCAACTTGATTAGAAAATTGTGATAAAACTATTACAAAAAGTAAGAAGAATGATGATAATACGTCCATCTTACCTTCTTTGGCATTATTGATAAGAAGTATAGAATTGTATTTAAGACCATTATGCATTAAATAGTTAGAACAAGCATATCTAATAGTCATGGAAATAAATATTACTATTAAGAGCCACATTGATGGAATGTGAGTTTGTTCATTAAATATATCTTTTAACATAATTATACCCATTCCTATAATGAAAAGCCCCATTCCCATACTAAAGATATTTTCTAATTTTCCAAAACCAAATGGATGATCTTTGTTTGCTGGTTTTTTAGAGAGTTTTTCTCCTATTAAAGAGAATAAATCTGTTAGTAAATCTGATACTGCATGAATACCTGATGCTACTAAAGAGATGGAATTTCCTATTATTCCTGCAATTATTTCCATTGACATTATAAAGATATTAACAAGTATACTAACAACAAAACTTTGAGTTATTTTATTCATGACTTTCCCTCCTTTTATTTTGCTTCATACCAATTCTCACCAACTTCAATATCTACTTTTAAAGGAACTGAAAGTTTGAAAGCATTTTCCATTTTATCTTTAATTATTGAAATAACTTCATCTTTTTCTGTTTTTGGACAATCTATTAACAATTCATCATGTACTTGAATAATCATTTTTGCTTTTAAACCTCTTTTGTTAAATTCTTTATAAATTTCAATCATAGCCATTTTTAAAATATCTGCCCCAGTTCCTTGAATTGGAGTATTAAGGGCCATTCTCTCTCCTTGAGTTCTTACCATATAATTTGCACTTTCTAACTCATCGATTATTCTTTTTCTACCAAAAATAGTTTCTACATAACCTTTCTCATGAGCATCTTTTATTAGATTATTCATATAATCTTTAATTCCAGGATAAGTTTTTAAATAATTATCTATAAACACTTTAGCATCTTTCATATTAATACCTAAATCTTCAGAAAGTCCAAAACTACTTATTCCATAAAGTATTCCAAAATTAACAGCTTTAGCATTTCTTCTCATGCTACTTGTTACATCTTCTTTTTTAACTCCATAAATATCCATTGCAGTTTTAGTATGAATATCTAAATTATTATTAAAAGCCTCAATTAAGTTAGAAGCCTTTGACATATGCGCAAAAACTCTAAGTTCAATTTGAGAATAATCACTTGAAATAATTATACCATCTCTACTTGGAACAAATGCTTTTCTTATTAACTTACCATATTCTTCTCTTACAGGAATATTTTGAAGATTAGGGCTAGTAGAAGATAGTCTTCCTGTTCTAGTTAGTGTTTGAGTAAAGATTGTATGAATTTTTCCATCTTCTTTTATATAGTCTATCAATCCCACTATATAGTTGGAATAAAGTTTAGTAAGAGTTCTATAATCAAGAATATTTCTTACTATTTCATAATCTGTAAGTTTAGTTAAAATATCAACACTTGTAGAATAACTCTTATCACTTTTTATTCTTTTAGGATAAGGAATACCAAGTTTTTCAAATAAAACTATTCCAAGTTGTTTAGGACTTTGAATATTAAAATCTCTAGTTCCTGCGAGTTTATATATAGATTCTTCTAATTCTTTTACTTTAGCATAAACCTCAGTCTTCATAGAAAGCAAAAAATCTTTATCAACATTTACACCAGTATATTCCATATCTATTAAAACATAAGTAAGAGGAAGATCTATTTTTTCATAAAGAGATAAATATCCTTCTTTTTTTAATTCTTCATAAAATTTTGTTTTATTTTGATAGATAAAACTAGATTTTTTAATCATATTATCTATGAATGCTTCTTTAGTTAATTTTTTCTTCTTTTTTAACATTTCTTCACAAGAAGTACTACTATAACCACATATATTCATAAGATATGAAATATCTTCTTTGATATGATAATTTAAAATATAAGATTCTATCATTAAATCATATACTTTATTTTTTATTTCTATCCCATTATATTTAAAAAGAATATAGAGTTTTTTTAAATCATAAGTGAAAAGTGTAACATCAGAAGAAAAAGTAATATTAGTTATATTCTTGCTTTCTACAAAGTAATTTCCATCTTCGTTAGTTATAGTAATTCCTAAGATTTTCTTATCATGGTAATTCCCTACTGTTTCAATATAAATTGCACTTTCTTTATTTACATTAATACTTTCTTTTATTTCGTATTCTTGTTTTTCTTCTTCCTCTTCTTTTATATTTAGTTTTTTTATAAGTGAAAAGAATTCATATTCTTTTAAAAGTGGTATAAGTTTTGGAGTCATACCATTATATTTTATTTTGTTTAAGTCTTTGTCTATTGGAACATCTTTATAAATTGTTGCTAATTCTTTTGAAAAGAAAGCACTTTCTTTATCATTTATTAATTTTTCTTTTGTTTTTCCTTTAATTTCTTCAATGTTTTTATAAATATTTTCTATTTCTCCATATTTTTGAATTAATGCAATAGCACCTTTTTCTCCAATTCCTTTAACTCCAGGAATATTATCACTTGCATCTCCCATTATTCCTTTTAAGTCTACTATTTTTTCTGGAGTAAAACCATATGTTTCTATAAAAGTATTTTTATCCATTCTAATGTAATCGTTACTTTTCAATAGTTTTACCTCTGTATCATCAGAAATAAGTTGTAATAAATCTTTATCACTACTGATAATTGTAGATATAAAATCATCATTTAAATCTACTTCTTTAGCAAAGGTACCAATTATATCATCAGCTTCATACCCTTCAATTTCAAAACAAGGTATTCCCATTGCTTTAGCTATTTCTTTAGCAACAGGAAATTGTTTTTTTAATTCATCTGGAGTTTCTTTTCTTCCATCTTTATATTCTTTATATTTTTCATGACGAAATGTTTTTCCTTTATCAAAAGCAATCATCATATAAGAAGGATTTTCTTCCAATATTATTTTATTAAGCATATTTATGAATCCAAAAAGGGCATTAGTTGGAAAACCTTTCGAATTGCGAAGAATTGATCCTTTATATGCTGTTGCATAGTAACTTCTAAAAAGAAGATTATTCCCATCTATTAATATTACTTTTTTCATATACATCACCACTTTAATTATAAAACAAAAAGATAAGTATTACAAAGAACAAATAAGAAATTTTTCAACTAAATTTTCAAAATTTCTCTCTAAACCTCA
>JBJEDW010000074.1:0-1634 GCA_051872415.1 Bacilli bacterium | reverse complement strand
ACATTGATATTACTTTAATTTATAGGTTATCCACAGTTTTTTAAGCATTATAATTCCTACGAAAATGATTTTAGCCGAAGGCTATTTTTAACAACACTAAACTAAGCCTACTATAAATAGGCTAAATTTAGTGTTGTTTTTACTTTTTATATTGTCTCTAAACTACATTTTTGTACAATATAGCCTCTAGATTTTAATTCTTTAATGATTTTATTTTCTCTTATTTTATCTTTATCTACGTAATATTGTATTTCTAATTCTTCATATGTATTTTTATTTTTTAATAGATGATATATCAATCGTAGTAGTAAATTAGCTATCGCTATTAAAGCCTTTTTTTTACCCATTCTTGGAACCATACTCCAGTATTTACTCTTAAATCTACTATCTTTCTTTTTTATTGAAGCCCATGCACATTCACATAATATAGATCTTAACCACGGATTTCCTGATTTAATACTACTTCTTTTTTTTTACCTGCACTTTCATTATTTTTAGGACATAAACCAGCCCATGAACTCAAATGCTTTTCCGTTGGAAATACAGACATATCACTTCCTATTTCAGCTATAATACATGCTGCAGATGTAATATTTATTCCAGGTATAGTATTTAAAATATCAATACTTTCAGATTCCTTTTGTAAAAGTACGTCAATTTCTTTTTCTATTTCTTCTATTTGCTTTTCTAAAAATAAAATATTATTATTGTGAATTGTAAGCAAGATTATATGTTGTCCTCTAATTTTTCCATTAAGTGCTTCGTACATTTCATTAGGTGTTGCTTTTAATCTAGATTTTCCTCTACCTTCATACAAAGACTCTACAAAATTCATAGTAATACATCTGCTACTAATTAATTCATTTATTATTACTTTTCCGGTTTCTCCAAACACATCTGAAAGTACACTTGATACTTTTACATTTGCGTCCTGTAAAACCTTGTGAATCCTATTTTTATGTCTTGTAATTTCAGATAATAATTCTTTTCTTAATCTTGTTAAGTCTCTTAAATCTCTTATTACTTCTGGTGGAACAAAGCTTTTTTCTATCAAACCACATCTCAATAAACTTGCTATCCATTCAGAATCTTTTACATCTGTTTTTCTTCCAGGTACATTTTTTATTTTCTTTGCATTAGCTATTATTAATTCAAAAGCTCCGCTTTCTAGAATATTCCAAACTGGTTTCCAATAAACACCTGTACTCTCCATAGCTACATGAGTACATCTATTTATATTTAGATAATCCAATAGTTGCAATAATCCTTTAGTTGTTGTAGAAAATGTCTTAATTTCTTTGTTAGGTTTTTTATCTAAATCGCCATATAAAATGCATGCAACGACTGTATCTAAATGAACATCTAAACCTGCGCATCGTTCTACTATTGCTTCCATAACTACCTCCATAAAAAATATAAGCGAATTTATAGTAACTGTCATAAAAAAATTCCTACTCGTGCTCTTGACACAATATCTTGTACTTATCAGTTACTACTCCTAATTTCCTTGAAAGAATTAAATTACTATTTTATAATCAAGGTTTTAATTCGCTATATATTAATTATTGGCGAAGCCATCACAAAGCAATCATTTTCATTATAGCTTGTGAAGTAAATCTTAATGTTTTTTCCTT
>JBJEDW010000073.1:0-1652 GCA_051872415.1 Bacilli bacterium | reverse complement strand
GGTTAGTTTTTAAAGTAAATTCCAATTGATAAAAAAATTGAATATGTCAAAGAAAGTTCCTAAAATTAGGCACTTTCTTTTGTTTTCTCTTTAAAAATAATCAAAAATATAGTATAATTTAAATATAATAAAGAAAAATTTGCATGGCAAACACACAACTGGAAAATTTTGTTTTAGACTAAATTCCACTTGTGTATCAAACTAAATTCAATTACCCAATACTGCGTTTGGAGTATTTAATTTATTAAATTGTTAGTTAATTTTTCTTTAGTAATTTTTTGTTGAGTTGAATCTCGTCGGTTGGAATTTTAACGAGATTCAATTTTTTTAATGTTTCTTTTCCCATAAGTAATTTAGCTACATCATAAGGAGAGAACCAGTTTAAACTCTCTCTACCAAGGCTATTAATATGATTTATCATTAAGTTAATATCTGTTTGTAAAAGTCCCTCAAAAGGTGTTCCTTTTGGTAAAACGTATCGAATAAATTCATGATTTTTTTCAATCATTCCTTTTTGATATGAAGCTCTTGGGTCACAATAGAATATTCTAGTTCTTCCGATTCCTTCTGGATTAAATTCTAGTGATAATGGATTACCGAATTCTGTTCCATTGTCAGTTAAAATTATTGGGAATGTTTTTTCAAATAATTCATTACCTAGTTCATATTCAAGCATATTAAAAACTCTTAAAACTTCTTTTTGAGTTTTTTCGTATAGAAGAAATGCTAACATTAATCTAGAATTTCTAAATAAAAATGTAAGTAGAACTCTACCGCCCTTAATTCCTTCAACTGTATCCATTTCAACAATTGGAAGTTCTGGATGTTTTTCTATGTATTTTTGAAAATCTTCATAAGTGCGATTTGTTCTAGCTTTGGTATCTTTTGCTTCTGGTCTTTTGTCTTTTCTTTTTTTCATATGTACTTTCCTAGGTAAATCTATTGGTCCAACTGAAAAGCAGTTTTTAGCTAAATACCTATACAGCGTTGACCTAGAACATGGAATATCATGAGTTTGATAAATGTGAGATATAGATTGTCCCTTTTTCACTAAAGGGGAAATAAGCCTATCTAAATTAGCCAATTCTAACTCTGTCATGTTAATACCTTGTCTTGATTCAGAAAGTACACTTTTGTATTTATTAAAAGATGGCAATGCTCTGTAATAGTATTTAGTTAATTTGCAACCATATTTATCTTTACAACCGTTGCAGGTATAAGGTGCACGTTTTAATCGTAGACATATACCATCTTCAAAATCAGGACAAACTTTGTTGCAATGTATACAATTTTTGCAGTTTTTAAGACAATTAGAATTACAAATGTTTTTTCTACGACAATTGTATCTTCTGGCACAATGATTAAAACCAATATGAATAGCTTGACCTTCTTTTCTTATCCTGTGTTTCTTTACTTCTTTAGAGATAGTAGTAATATCTTTGCCTAAATATTTTGCAATATCGCTAAACGTAGTGTTTTTGGCAAGTTCCTGCTCTATAAAGTTCCTTTCGTCCAAAGTTAAATGCAAGTTTTCACTCATAAGATACCTCCAAAACTCTCCAAACACAGTATCTTACTAATATTTTACCATTTATTTGTACAAAACTAAAATCCACTCTATTTAAAAGTGGATTTTAAAATAAAAATTAAGG
>JBJEDW010000072.1:0-8256 GCA_051872415.1 Bacilli bacterium | reverse complement strand
CAAGAAATATGTTAAGTAAAGGAATTGATAAGAGTACTATATCTGAATGTACTGGTTTATCAAAAGAAGAAATAAAAAAGCTTTCTAAATAGAGAGTTTTTTATTTATTAATAAATAACAGAGGACTTTCTTATATATAAAATCCTCTGTTTTAAAATTACAAACTTTTATTTTGTTACTTTCTTTAAAACTTCTTCAAAATTATCTTTTCCCTCTTTATCACTTTTATAAATAGGTACTAGATGTAAATGATAATGTTTAACATCTTGAATTATTCCGTTATTTTGAACTAATCTAATTCCATCTGCATTAAGATTAGTTTTAATTTTGTTATAAATATTTTTTCCAACTTCATTTACTTTTTTGATAGTATCTAAATCGATATCTTCATAATTATTAAAATGTTTTTTTGGAATAACTAAAGTATGTCCATAGCTTTCAGGATTAATATCTAGAAATGCTAGAATATCATTATTCTCGTATACCTTATAACAAGGAATTTCATTATTAATTATTTTACAAAATAAACAATCTTTCATTTTTTCACCTCTTAATACAATTATATAATAAACTTGAGAAAAGTTAAATAATAAATTTTGTCTAAAAAAAGATAATATAAAAAAATGCTTAATATTGTTAAATCTTTGTTTTAGTGTTAAAATAATGTTGGTGATTTTTATGGACATAGAAATAAAAGATTTAACAGTTTCTGTAAAGGAAAAAGTAGTTTTAGATAAATTTAATTTACATATAAAACCAAATGAAGTTCATGTAATAATGGGCCCAAATGGAGTAGGTAAAAGTACTCTTTCTAAAGTTATCATGGGAAGTCCTTCTTATAAAATTATATCTGGGGATATTTTAGTAAATGGAAAATCAATTCTTAATCTTACAACAGATGAAAGAGCGCGTCTTGGAATATTTTTATCTTTTCAAAATCCTATAGGAATTGAAGGTGTTACTAATCAAGAATTTTTAAGAATGGCTATTAATGCAAATAGAGATACTCCTATTGGACTTTATGAATTTATAAAAGAACTAGAAAAAAACTATAATGATTTAAACTTTTCTAAAGAAATGATGCATCGTGGAATAAATGAGGACTTTTCTGGTGGAGAAAGAAAGAAAAATGAAATAATTCAGTTAAAGACATTAAAACCTAAATTTATGATATTAGATGAACTTGATTCAGGACTTGATATAGATAGTTTAAAATTAGTATGTCAAAATGTTTTATCTTATAAAAAAGGCTCTAATGCTTCTATTTTGCTCATCACACATTATAATCGTATTTTAAAGTATTTAAAACCAGATTATATTCATATTATCCTAAATGGTAAAATAATAACAACCGGAGATTATTCTTTAGTAGAAACTCTAGAAAAAAAAGGATATAATGCGTTTAAAAATAGTGAATATAAAGTAAGTGAGGCAGTAAATAATGAATAAAATACAAGTAGAAGATGTAAAAGATGAAGAAATAAATTATTCACTAGAAAATAGTAGCATCATTATAATAAAAAAAAGTAATGCTAAAATAAATTTTGTAGTTAACAATAATATTAAAGTTTTCATTCTTATAGAATCTTCTAATCTTGAACTTTTGTATGATACCACCAGTAATTTTGATTTAAATATCTTCTCTGTAAATAGCTCTTTAAATATAATCACTAATTTAAAAAAAGATAATTTAAGATTTAACTATGCTTATAGTACAATAAATGAAAACTCTAATACTTATAAAATAACAGTTAATCATATTGGTAAAAATATTACTAGTAATATAGTAAGCCATGGTATAAATCTTGTGAGCAATAAATTATCTTTTACTATTACTGCAAAAGTTCCTAAAGAAAGCGATGGAGCATGTACTAATCAAGATAGTAAAATAATAACTTTAAATAAAAATGTTGCAACTATAAAACCTAATTTATTAATAGATACAGATGATGTTGAAGCAAGTCATTCTGCTTATATTGGTGAATTTAAAGAAGAAGCTCTTTTTTACCTTGAAACTAGAGGACTTAATAGAAAAACTTCAGAAAAACTACTTGCTAAATCTTTCCTTATAGGACAGATGGATATTTCATTTAGAGAAAAAGACATAATATTTGAAATTTTAAAAAGATATTGGAGGTGATAAAATGAATAGAGAAGATTTTCCAATGCTTGATAATGATATAATTTATTTTGATAATAGTGCTACTACTTTTAAACCAAAAGAAGTTTTAGAGGAAATAAAAAAGTATTATACCTTTTATACTTCAAATGCTCACAGAGGGGACTATAAAACAAGTTTAAAAGTAGACATGCTTTATGAAGAAACAAGAGAGCTAATTAAAGATTTCATCAAAGCAAAATCTTCAAAAGAAGTAATATTTACAAATGGCGCTACTTCTTCTTTGAATATGGTAGCATTTGGATTTGCTAAATACAATTTAAAAGCCGGGGATGAAGTTTTAATATCTAAAACAGAACATGCCTCAAACGTTCTTCCTTGGATAGAACTTGCTAAAGACATAGGCATTAAAGTAAAATATATTCCTCTTGATAAAAACTTAAAACTACAATTTGAAGACTTAAAAAAAGTGGTAAATAAAAAGACAAAATTAGTATCACTTGCTCATGTAACTAATACAGTTGGAGATGTTAGAGATATAGAAAAAATAGGAGCATACCTAAAAGAGAAAAATATTTACTTTGTAGTAGATGCTGCTCAAAGTGCAGGTCATAGAAAAATAGATGTAGAAAAAATGAATATTGATTTTTTAGCATTTTCCTCTCATAAAATGTTGGGGCCTACCGGAGTAGGAGTTTTATATGGAAAAGAAAAGCTTCTTAATAAAACTAGACCAACAAACTTTGGCGGAGGAATGAATAATTTCTTTGAAAGTGATGGAACAGTAGAGTACAAAGATATACCTACTAAATTTGAAGCAGGTACTACTAACATTGAAGGAGTTTTAGGGCTGAGATCTGCTATTATGTATTTAAATAAAATAGGGCTAGATAAAATAACAGAACATGATTTAGAATTAAAAGATTATTTAATTGAAAAATTATCTAAAATAGAAAATGTAAAAATACTTAATAAAAACACAGAATCAGGAAATATTATATTTAACATTGAAGGAGTATTTCCTCAAGATACAGCAGTTTATTTAGATCATTATAATATCTGTGTAAGAGCAGGTAATCATTGTGCTAAACTTTTAAAAGATGAACTTGGAATAAAAAACACTTGTCGTATATCTTTTTATCTATATAATACAAAAGAAGAAATAGATAAACTTTACGAAGCCTTAAAAAATTCAAAAAACATATTCGAAGTGGTGATATAATGGATGAAAATTTAAGAAGAGAAATAATATTAGATAGTTATAAAAATCCTTATAATAAAAAAGATAAAGTGCTTGATAAAGAAGATTATATAAAAATAAATACTAGTAGCGAGTCTTGTATAGATGATTTAAATATTTATTTTAAAGTAGAAAATAATATTATAAAAGATATTTGTTTTGAAGGAGAAGCATGTGCTATATCAACAAGTGCTACCTCAATAATTTTAAGAAAACTAGTAGGAAAAAACATAAATGAAGTAAAAAAGATACTTGTAAATTATCAAAACATGATTAATGAAAAACCATATGATAAAGATCTTTTAGAAGAACTAATAGTTTATGATAATATACAACCTAATAGAAAAGGGTGTGCTTTAATTCCTGCGAATGCTATAGAAAAGTTAATTAAAGGATTAGAAAATGAAAATTAAAGGTTTAAGTGAAGATAAAATAAAACAAATATCTAATTATAAAGGGGAAGATGAAAAAACATTAAATTATCGTCTTAACTGTTATAAAGTTTTCAAAAATCTTCCTCTTCCAAATTTTGGTCCTAAAATAGATCTTGATTTCGATTCTATTAATTATTACCAAACAAGTGAAGATAATTTAGAAAGTAACTGGGATAATATTAATAAAAGTACAAAAGAAGAATTTGACAATCTCGGAGTTATTTCATCAGAAAAGAATTTAGATGGAATGGGAGTACAATATCAAAGTGAAGTTATATATCATAGTATGCTCAAAGAACTAGAAGAAAAAAATGTTATCTTTACTTCGATAGAAGAAGCTTTTAAAAACCATCGTGAGTTAATAGATAAGTATTTTAGTAAACTAGTAAAACCAGAAGAAAATAAGTTCACAGCTTTAAATGGAGCAGTATTTTCTGGAGGAAGTTTTATTTATATTCCAAAAAATACAAAACTAGATCGTCCTCTTCAAAGTTACTTTAGAATAAATAGTAAAGATTTAGGACAATTTGAAAGAACTTTAATAATAGTAGATGATAATAGTTCTTTACATTATATAGAAGGATGTACTGCGAGAAATTATTCTAGTTCTAATCTTCATGCTGCAGTAGTAGAGATCTATGTAGGAAAAAATAGCACTTGTAGATATTCAACTATCCAAAACTGGTCTAATAATGTCTATAACTTAGTTACAAAAAGAGCTTTAGTAGAAGAATCTGGGACAATGGAGTGGATTGATGGAAATATAGGATCATTTAAGACAATGAAATACCCTTGTTGTGTTCTAAAAGGAGACAATTCAAAAGGAACATGTATTACTATTAGTTCTGCTAAAAAAGGGCAACATCAAGATAGTGGTGCTAGAATGATTCATATTGGGAAAAATACTACTAGTAATATAATTTCTAAAAGTATAGCAGAACAAGGAGGAAAAGCAGATTTTAGAGGGGAAGTTAGAATAGAAGAGGAAGCAGAGTGCTCTGAGAGTATGGTAAAATGTGATACTCTTATTCTAGATAAATTATCAAGCAGTGATACTTATCCAATAAATACCATTAAGAATAACTCTAGTAATATAGAACATGAAGCTACAGTATCAAAGATAAGTGAAGAAAAATTATTTTATCTTATGTCTAGAGGTATATCTGAAGAAGAAGCTATAGATTTAATAGTACTTGGCTTTATTGATACATTCAAAAAAGAACTTCCATTAGAATACGCAGTAGAATTAAATCAACTCTTAAAACAAAATTTATAAAAAATACTAAAACTATCACAAACATTTTAAAAGTAGTGTTTGTGTTTTTTAAAGTCTTATTTTTATCAAGAAAAAAGATAACTAAAGGGTAATAGTTATCTTGCTTAAATCTTGCTTAAATCTTACTTAAATATTTATGCTCTTAAGATTTATTCTTTTCAAATTCTATTATCTAATTATGATATCTAAAAAATAAAATAAGTTTTGATAATTTTGCAACTTTTTTGTCCTTTAGTGAAATTTTTTAAAAAACTACCAAAATAAAAATTTCTTTTAGGAGTTTTAAATCAAAATAAAGATTTCCTTAAAGTGAATTTTTTTGTTTTGAAAAATTTTCTTTCTTAAAAGTTAAAATACCTCATTTGAAAGTTTTTTTTAATTTCTTTATAGTGGTATCAAGGAGGTGAGGTTAATGCTTAATCAAATAGTTTTAGTGGGAAGACTTGTAAGAGATCCAGAGGTAAAAAAAGCAAAAAATGGTTCTTCGTATTCTTATATAACACTTGCTATTCCAAGAACTTATAAAAATGTAAATGGTGAATATGAGACAGATTTTATCGATTGTACCTTATGGAAACTTATGGCTACTAATACTAAAGAGTATTGCAAAAAAGGAGATATAGTCGGAGTAAAAGGAAGACTAGAATCTAAAGTTTATGAAAAAGATGGAGAGAAAAAGTATGTAACTGAAGTAATTGCAGAACGAGTTACTTTTCTTTCATCAAATAATAAAGAAAATCAAGAGTTAAATGAAGAAACAGATGAAGAATAGTCTGTTTCTTTTTGAGAGGAGGTAATATGCTAGAAAAATTAAAAGATGAAATAGTGATAGATAATTACTATGAACGAATAAGTAAATTAATAGTTCAATCTAAAAAAAGAGTTAAACATAATGTAAATACTGAAATGGTAGAACTCTATTATGAAATAGGACATATCATTACTGAATTAATTGAAAAATATCAGCTTGTTTCATCTCAAAACCAAATAATAAAGTCTTTTTCAAAGAAACTAACAAAACAATTCGGAAAAGGCTTTAAAATTTCAAACTTAAAAGCAATGAAAAAGTTTTATTTGACTTATAAATCAAGTGGTCACACGCTGTGTGACCAGTCTGGTGAAAACGGTACTAGACTATGGAATCAGCTTAGTTGGAGTCATAATAGACTTATTATGAATATAGAAGATGAAACAAAAAGAAATTTTTATTTAAAAGAATGTATTAATTCTAATTGGGGTGTTAGGCAACTTGAACGACAAATAAATAGTTTTTATTATGAAAGTTTAATATCGACAAGTGATAAATATAAAAAAGAAGTAAAATAATTAAAACTAGAAATAGATAAAGTAATTGTTTATGGATATACATATCAAACAAATTTAAGTTGGTCTGAAAGAATTATTAGTATTAATCAGAGGAATAGGTATTGGTACTGAATTGGTAAAAAAAGATAATAGATGATTTACAAGTTTATTATTAATTTTCAGTTTGTTGGTCAAAAAATATGAAGATTAAGAGTTCGTTGAGAATAGAACAGAAATTGAGGAAGGTGAGGTTAATATAATGAGTATAGAAAAGTATAACGAAAAAATATTTGAAGACATTAAACATATTGATGAATATGGTAATGAATACTGGGAGGCTAGAGAATTAATGTGTTTGTTAGAATATAGTAAATGGGAAAATTTTCATAAAGTTATTAAAAGATCTATGATTGCTTGTGAAACTAGTAATAATAATGTATTTGAACACTTTCCTGAATTCAGGAAACCGATAGTTGGTGGAAACGGGAATATTCAAAATGTTATTGATTATCATTTATCGAGATATGCATGCTATTTAATTGTGCAAAATGCAAATCCGAGAAAAAAATTAGTTGCTTTAGGACAAACATATTTTGCTGTTCAAACTAGAAAAATGGAAATTACTGAAGAAGAATTTTCGAAACTTTCAGAAGATGAAAAAAGATTATATACAAGAATTAATGTTAAGAATAAAAATAAGTTTTTGTTTGATACTGCAAAAAGGTCTGGTGTAACTAATTTTACTAAATTCAATGATTATGGATATAAAGGTTTATACAATGGTGAAACTGCAAAACAAATTGCAAACAGAAAAGGTATTGATCGTCACAAAGAAGATATTTTAGATTATATGGGAAGTACTGAATTAGCAGCTAATTTGTTTAGAATTACACAAACTGATGATGTATTAAAAATTAAAAATGATGATTCATTTGATTAGAAGTAAATCTAATAGTGAGATCAAAAAAGAACGTAATACATTAATTAAGCAAGGTGAGGTAGTAAAATGATTAAAGGAAAACCATTTGTTAAATGGGTTGGTGGAAAAAGACAAATAATAGATAAATTAAAGAAATATGTTCCAGATGAATTCAATACTTATTATGAACCATTTGTTGGTGGGGGAGCTTTACTTTTTGAACTTTCTCCTAAAAAGGCAGTTATTAATGATTCTAACAAAGAACTTATGAATGTATTAAAGATAGTAGAAAGTTTGATTTAATGTGTAGAGAATTAAATCATCATGAAACGAACATTCAGAAAAGCATTATTATGAAGTTAGAAATATTGATAGAGATAAGAAGAAATTTAATAAGTTAGCAGATTATAAAAGAGCAGCGCGTACTATTTATTTAAATAAAGCTTGTTTTAATGGTTTATTTAAGTAAATAGTAAAAATGAGTTTAATGTACCATTTGGTAAGAAAACTAAAGTAAATACTTATGAGGGACAAAATTTAGGTATTATATGTGGTTATTTAAATTATAACGACATTAAGTTATTATCAGTTGATTTTGAAGAAACAGTAAAGTCTGCGAAAAAAGGCAATTTTATTTATTTTGATCCACCTTATGATTCAGATACATCAACATTTAATAGTTATACTGAAGATGGTTTTGGAAAAGAACAGCAAAAAAGACTTGCAAAAGTGTTTAAAGAATTATCTGACAGAGGGTGTTATGTAATGCTTTCTAATCACAACACAACTTTAGTAAATGAACTATACAAAGAATTTAATATTCATATAATTGGAGCGAAAAGAAATATAAATTCAAATGGAAATAAAAGAGGAAAAGTAGAAGAAGTTATTATTACAAACTTTGAAAACTAAGGCAATCGCATAAAATTTTTTTTCATTTATATGAGATAATACTCTTTTAAA
>JBJEDW010000071.1:0-8258 GCA_051872415.1 Bacilli bacterium | reverse complement strand
GTATTTCTTGTTTGATAATATTAATCATAAACACCATCCTTTCTTTAGGATGATTTCTTTGTAAGGCACAAAAAAATCAATCTTTCGATTGATTTCTATATATCAAGTTCAAACTAAATAGTTCGAACAGATTCGTCAATGGAGCGGACGACGGGAATCGAACCCGCATCCTAGCCTTGGCAAGGCCATATTCTAACCATTAAACTACATCCGCAAAAAAAGTACATAAATAATGTAACATTTTTTTTATTAAAAATCAATCGATTTTGATTAAGTTTTCAACTTTTATGATTATACATTTTTAAGATTTATAAATATTTGTTTATCTTTAATCTCTAATTTTGTATACTTAACTCTACATTTATCAAATAATCTTTTCGAAGCAATTACATGTTCTTGTCCACTTTTAAAACTATCTGTTAAATAAACAACTTCTTTAATACCAGATTGAATTATCTCTTTAGCACATTCATGACATGGAAATAAATCAACATATATTTTAGAGCCTTCTAAATCTTTTCTTGAACCCTGATAATTTAAAATAGCATTTCTTTCAGCATGTACAACATACATATATTTTGTCTCAAGAGGCTCTCCTTCCCTTTCCCAAGGAAAATCATCATCATGATATCCATTTGGTGCACCATTATAACCAATTGATAAAATTCTATTATTTTCACTAACTATACAAGCTCCAACCTGAGTTGAAGGATCTTTACTACGCATAGCAGAAAGTTTAGCTATAGCCATAAAATATTCATCCCAACTTAAATAATCTTTTCTTTTACTAGACATATTCTTCCTCCTTTTATATAATCTTATCATAAATTTATTTTTAGAGCAAAGTTCTATGCTTAATTATAGTTTTCTAAGCAGACTATATCGATTTGTTCTGATTGGATTATATAGATAAGTTTGACATTCATTTTTGAATATGGTATATTTTAGAAGAATTTAAGGAAAGGAGGAGGAAATATGAATAATTATATGAATTATATTAGACTTAAGATTAGTAACAATTTTATAAAGAAGGATTTTTTTGTATTTCCTACTCTTTAAAGTATGCTACTAATCTGATTAGTAGTTTTTTTATGTTTGGAGGTGTTTTATGAAAAAGAAAAATAGTTTTACTATTATTAAAGATTATCTTAAAGAGGACAAATTAAAAGTATTTTTTTATCTTGTATTGGTACTTATTTCTTATTTACCTTCTCTTTTATCAGCTTTTTTCTGGGGATTTGCTCTTGAAGCATTAATAAAGGGAGAATTTAATAATTTTGCTATTTATTTAATCATTTGGGAAAGTATTTGGATTTTATTTTATGCTATTTTATCTGTTCCTAGAGACTTTTTATATAATTATTTAGAAGTAAAATTTATGAGAAATATTTCTAAAGATTTATATAGAAAAATAACTGACTTACCTGCTTGTTCTTTCGAAGAAATTGGGGTTGGTGAATTTATTAATAGATTATATACTGATCCAGATCGAGTTATGCAATTATTGCAATCATTAATAAGACTTATTTGTAAATCTTTAGTTGTAGTATTTGTATTCGGTCTTTGTTTTTATATTTCATTTTGGCTTGGACTAGAAGTCTTTGTTTTTGGAATAATTATGGGATTTATTTCTTATAAGTTTTTTCCAAAAATTAAAAATACACAACAAGAAATTAAAAAAGACTCAGATATGTATGTAAAAAATGCTACTGAAAACATAACAGGAATAAGAGAAATAAAAGCTTTAGGTATCAAAAAAAATATTGAAAAGTTGATGTTTGGTAAAGTTGATAGTTTATTTGATAAAAGTGCCAAAATAAGAAAATATGAAACTTTTTATTATAATCTTAATAATTTAGTTTATTTCATTTTACAATTTATTATACTAATTTCATGTGGTTATTTAGTAGTTAAAGGAAAAATTGCTTATAGTATATTCATTGTTATTGAAAACTACATTTGGAGAATCGATCAAGTTGTCGAAAGTATAAGTGATTTTGGAGTTAACTACAATAAAGTAAAAGTTTCTCTTAATAGAATTGATGAAATTATAAACAATAGACTTTATAGTGACGAAAAATTTGGAAAAAAAGATATTAAAAATTTAAAGGGAATTATCGAATTTAAAGATGTTAGTTTTAAATATAATAAGGGTGAAGAAAATGTTCTTAATGGCCTTAATTTAAAACTTGTTCCAAATAAGAAAATTGCTATTGTTGGTAGAAGTGGTAATGGTAAAAGTACAGTTTTTAATTTACTACTTAGATATTTTGATGCTACCAAAGGAAAAATTTTAATTGATGGAATTAATATCAAAGATTTATCTGAAGATTGTCTTCGAAATTCCATTTCAATTATTAGACAAGCACCATTTTTATTTAATATGAGTATTTTAGATAATTTTAGATTAGTAAAAGAAGATGCCAGTTTAGAAGAAATTAGAAAAGTTTGTAAGAGAGCTTATATTGATGATTACATTTCATCTCTTCCTAATGGATATGATACTATTATTGGTGAAGGTGGTATTAACTTAAGCGGTGGTCAAAAACAAAGACTAGCTATTGCTAGAACACTTCTTCTTGATACAAAAATTATTTTATTTGATGAAGCTACATCTGCTCTTGATAATGAATCACAAGAATATATTAAGAAAACAATTGATGACTTAGTTATTGATCATACGGTAATAATTGTTGCCCATAGGCTTTCTACGATAATTGATGCTGATGTAATAAATGTTATCGAAAAAGGAACTTTAGCTGCAAGTGGCACACATGAAGAACTTCTTAAAAATTCTTCAGTGTATAATAGTTTATACTCTAGTGAATCCTTAAATTAGAACAAAAAAAATCAGAAATTTACAAAAATCTGATTTTTTTGTTTTATAAAAGATTTATATTTAATAGAACTTTGCAGGTTTATTACATTGCAACAGAATTTATATAATTATACTTATTAATTCTTCTGATACTTTAGTTATTCTACTGTTACAGATTTTGCTAAATTCCTAGGTTGATCAATTGCTTCTCCTCGTAAATATGCTACTTGATATGCCAAAAGTTGAAGGATAGTTGCAACTAACAAAGGATTAATGTAATTATTTTTATTTTCAAGAACTATCTTCTTATCATAGAAATCACTAGTTTTGTACTTTTCATAAATTTTATCTGTCGTTATTAAAACTACATAAGCATTACGAGCTTTTACTTCTTTTATATTACTAATTGTTTTTTCTTCTATACCCTCATCTGTTACTATTGAAATAACAGGAGTCCCTTCTTCAATTAAAGAAATTGTACCATGTTTAAGTTCCCCTGCTGCATAGCTTTCACTATGAATATAAGATACTTCTTTTAGTTTAAGAGAGCCTTCCATACAAAGAGCATAATCTACTTTTCTACCTATAAAGAATATATTATTCTTTTCATAAATACTTTTTGCTACGTCGTCACATTCAGACTTTTTAGAAATTACTTCTTTTATATATTTAGGTAATTTTTTAATTTCACTAATTACATTATTTGCTTCTTCTTTAGATATTTTTTTGTTTTCATAACCAATTACAAGCGCAATTAACAAGAGCATTAAAACTTGAGCAGAATATGCCTTAGTAGTAGCAACTGATATTTCTGCTCCTGCTTTTATATATAAAACATCATCTGCTTCACGAGCTATAGAAGAAGAAACAGTATTAACAATTCCAAGTGTATCAATTCCTTTTTCTTTAGCTTTTCTAAGTGCTGCTAGAGTATCGGCTGTTTCCCCAGACTGAGAGATTAAAATTGTCAAAGTGTCATTATCACTAAATGTTTTCTTATATCTATATTCACTAGCTATTTCTACATTTACTAAAAGATCTGCGTATTCTTCAATTAAACTTTTACCTAAAAGCCCGGCATGATAAGCACTGCCACACCCAATAATATCTATTTTTTTATACTTACTAAAATCAGGCATACTTTTCTTTAAATCATCAATATTATCAGCATCAAACTGTTTAAACATATTATCAAACACAATTGGTTCATCATTTATTTCCTTAATCATAAAATGTTCATAACCAGCTTTCATTGCCACTTCTTTATCCCCATCATAAGTTAAAACCTCTTTTGTTAACATATTCTCATTTTCATCATAAATAACAACTTTATCATTATTAACTACAGCATATTCATCTTTATCAAGTAAAATATATTTATTAGTAAATTCAAGTATTGCAGGAACATCTGATGCTAAAAAATTACAACCCTCTCCTATTCCAATTATTAAAGGACTATCTTTTCTCATAGCATACAAATTATTCACGTCATCATCAAACATAATAGCAAAAGCAAACGATCCATTTATAATATGATTAGCTTCTTTAAGTGCCTCTAATTTATCATTAGTTTTTTTATAAAGTTTATCAATTAAAGCACAAGCAACTTCAGTATCAGTACTAGATTTAAACTCATACCCCTCTTTTATTAAATCTTTTTTTATCTTTTCATAATTTTCAATTATTCCATTATGCACAAGAGTAACAGTTCCTACTCTGTGAGGATGAGAATTTATAGTAGTAGCACCCCCATGTGTTGCCCATCTAGTATGCCCTATTCCAATAGTCGAGTCATCTAATCCTTTTATCTTTTTTTCAAGGTTTACAATTTTACCTTCTGACTTTACAATTTCAACATGATTATTTTCTCTTATGGCTATTCCTGCTGAGTCATAACCACGATATTCAAGATTTTTTAAACCATTTATTAAAACATGAATAGCATTTTTTTCCTTACCTGCATATCCAATTATTCCGCACATATTTTTTCCTCCTTTTATTTTGATATATACTTTGTTACAATTTTAATTTTGCTTTTTAATATATATCTAACGAGAAATCTCCCGTAGTAGCATCCGCCGATAAATTCGATAACTACTAACCTCGTCAGCTAATATTGCTCAGGCGCTCATTATAATAAGTTTTTTCTTTCCTCCTTTTTACTTATATATAACTAATATGATTATACACTATTTTTTCATTTTTTTGTTTATTTTACATAAAAAAAGTCCTATTTGACAAAAAACAATTTTATAAAACGTAAGACCATAATAGTTACTTTAATAATTCTAAAAGCTTATGTGTTATACTTTCTATAACTAACTTTTTATTTTCACTTCTAGAAACTTCTACAACTTTTAAATCATTATCAAAATATTTATCATTTTTTCTATCATATATAGAAAAATAAACAATATTATCTTCTCCAAAAAGATTATTTTTATCTATTCTATTAAGTTTTCCTGTTATACCTACTCCATAATCAGAATTAGTATAATCTGATATAGCTTTACTCATTGCTCTAGCAGTCTCATTACTATAAACAGTATATTTATCTATTATCTCTTTAGACACCCCCATTTTTATTTTAAATTCATTAGAATATGTTACAGCACTAAACTTCAAAACTTCACTTGCCCCTTCTATATTAGTAATTGCATTAGTAAAACCTCCACCAGTACAAGATTCCATAGACGAAATAGTCTTGCCCTTTTCAGCTAAATTTTGAACTAATTCTTTTAAATTTTCCATAAATAAACTCCTCTCAAGTAATTATTTTATATAAATAGTATAACATTTTTAACTTTTTTAGTATATAAGAATCAAAAACGAATATAATAATAATGTCATAAAGAATTTATGACAATTAAAATCCCAGATTTAATTCTGGGATTTCTTTTTTTGTTATTAAAAAAACATTTTTACAATCATTAACTAACATCTAAATCATCATTAAACAATTCGAACAAAAACGGTGATACTTTTTCACCTTTTAAGTCATTTAAAGAATCTATAAATCTATATTCAGAATGCTCATTAACTTGTAATTTAATATTATCTATTTCATCATCCATTTCACACAAATAAACTAATCTAACAAATACTAAATCTTTATCTTTATCAAAATTACTATCTTCATGAACAACCTTTGTAGGAATAATATTTAAACCAACTTCTTCTTTTGTTTCTCTGACAACAGCATCTTTTGGTAGTTCACCATATTCTACAAGTCCTCCTGGAATATCCCAATACTCAGGATAAGTTGATTCTTGCTTTGAGCGTTTAGTAACTAAATACTTTCCGTCATCAATAATTAATGTATGTACAATAATCCTGTTTCCTTTCATTAATTCACTCTCCTGTACATATTTTATCATAAAAATTCCATATTACTATAATATATCAATTATTGCGCTTCTATTTCCATCACTTTTTCTATAACATAATCCTTAGTATCTTCAAAGTTCTTATTTAAAACTATACTAAATTCAGTATATAAATATCTTTCTGCTAAATTAAAATAATTGTTATCTTTTTCTCCAATCTTTTTATTATTATCAATTCTATCCTTATTTCTTAAATAAGCAGTCTTAATTATTTTAATTAAATCATCTATTTTTTCAGAATGTAACAATTGTTTATAATCATTCTCTAAATTTTTATCATCTGTTTCTATTACTTCGACCAAAGGAATTCTATTAATGAGTTCTTTTACTTCTTCCAAAGACATTAAACTTCTTAGATTTTCTTGTTCATTTTCTACTGGAACATTTATTTTTAAAGTACCATCAAAAACAGGTTCTAAACAAAAATAATCTTGATTATGAAAATAATTTTTTTTAATTTCTTTTATAACACAAACATCTCTTTTATATACAACATAATCACCGGTTTTAAACATTATAACCCACCTCTTTAGTTAAATTATACATTATTTTAAATCTCAAATGTAAGAATTTTTTTTACAAAATTAACAAAAAAGACCTTGTTTTTCTAACAATAAGGCCTATCTATTTCTATAACAAAACAATATTTCATCTTCTTACTTATAACTTTTTCACTTAAATATTTTACTAAATCTTCTTTTGGATAATTCTTTTCATAAGGAATAACACAATCAAAGAGAATATTTGTATGAGTGGTCCCTTCTACAATTCTAAAATCATGTATCTCAAGATCTTTATCTAATTCTTTTATAACCTTTATAACTTTATTTTTTATTTTATCCACTTTAGGATCCCCTACTATTACAGGATCCATATGAATAGTTAAATCAATTCCTTTTTCTTCTTTAAAATCATTTTCGATTATATCCATCAAATCATGAGCTTTAATCATATCCATCTTTGAATCTATCTCAATATGAACTGTAATAAAATCATTATGTACACCATAATTATGAATAACTAAATCATGAATACCAATAACATAATCATATGAAAAAAGTTTATCTTTTATTTCTTTAACATATTCTTCAGTAGGAATAATTCCAATAATAGGCTCAAGTCCTTCTTTAATCATTTTAATACTACTATAGATTACAAATAATGATACAAAAAGTCCTAAAATACCATCAATATTTATATTAAATATTTTCATTATAATCATAGAAATAAAAATTGCTAAAGTAGACATTATATCATTTCTAGTATCAATTGAAGCAGTCTTCAAAGTATTTGAATCAATACATCTAGCAAAATCTCTATACACAAACATTTGAATAAGTTTACCAAAAATTGCAATTAAAAGAACAATAAAAGTTACCATATTTATTACTAGTTCTTCTGGATAAATTATTTTAACAATTGATTCTTTAGCAAAAACAATTCCCATCAAAAGCATTAATATTGCTATTACCAAAGCAGAAACATATTCATACCTAGCATATCCATAAGGATGTTTATGATCTGGCTTTTTACTTGCAAGTTTAAAACCAATTATAGTAAGAACAGAAGAAGCCATATCAGAAATATTATTAACAGCATCTGCTATAATACTGACACTATTAGAAACAAATCCAATTATTAACTTTATTATTCCCAAAATAAAATTAGATATTATTCCAAAAACTCCTGCTACTTTACCATATTTATTTCTTACAACCGGATCATCTGTATTTTTATAATTCTTGATAAATAGTTTCTTTAACATTTTATTACTTCCTTTATTAATTATACTTTCTTCAAAATTACAAAAATTATTATACATAAATATACTTTTCTTTTCAAGATAAGCAATTCTTTTTGTAAATTATATTACTTATATTTACACTCAATACTTACCATCAGAAGATTTCAATTTCAACTGGTGACAATTTGTCACGGTTTCATTTCCTTCTTCTTTAAGTCTTTGTTTTAATTTTCTCCAATAAGATTGCCTATCTTTACTTCCTGATAATACTCCAACTATATCAACAACACTTATATAATACTTTTCATCT
>JBJEDW010000070.1:0-1658 GCA_051872415.1 Bacilli bacterium | reverse complement strand
GATACTGTACTGAAAGATATTATTATAAAAAAATAGCGCCCCAGTGCGGGCGTCCACATAACAATTGCTTAAACGGTGGCGCGGCTTGACCGCGTGTCGGCTACGAACCTTTGTTATATGGATTATCTTATCATTTCAGAGGAACAAACCCCTGATGTTTTTTTAATTTTTTCTAATATTTCTTTATTACAAAGATTAATTAACTTAAGTTCAATATCTTTTGGGAAGCGACCATTTTGTTGTTCTTTTACAACTTTCTCATACATTGTTTTTCCTAGAAATACTAATGATTTCTTTTTGCAATTAATTCCTGAAAGCATTAATGCATCCGCTTTTATTTTTAATAATTTTCCACTACCATTTTTCCCATTTTTGGTTTTATATTCTGAACATGATAAACATTGAACTTCAAGAAGTTTTCCATCTTTTTTTATAACTACATCACATTCAAAAAATCCTTTTTTCCCCCATTGTGATAATTGAACTTTTTCTTTTGAAATTTCACATCCCTTATATTCATTTTGAGAAATTAATTCTTTTCGATAAATATTTTCAAATTCCAAAAAAAAAGATGTATTTGCCATTTTTACTTTCCACTTGGAGAAACATAATACTTTATTGTTTTTTCTTTTGTTTCAGATATTATTTTAATTTTTTCACCACCAATTATCATAGTTCCTGTTATTATATCGTTGATTTTAACATTTTGAGACAAGGAATTTAAATCTTGAATTGCAGAATAAATATAATCAACGTCATCTCCATAAAAAGTAATAGAACCTTCTATGGCTGTTATATTATTATCTGATTCATAAAATCCAATACATTTTGATTTATACAAACTGAATGGATATGTATTTTTATATAAAAAAGAACCAGAAATACTGTTTCCAATAGAAGCATAAATTGATGAATCATTATTTTCAGCAGCTATTTTTGTTGATATTTTATATTTTAATATAACTTCTTTATCATAAGAATTTTTTACAAAAAATGTTGCACTATCAAGATCAATTTCAACAGACATATAATTAGTTGTACCACTTAATATTCTTTTAGTTTCTGTTCTATAATCAATTGATGATCCATGTTCTATAAATTTAGCTGTAAATAATTGACTGTCACGGTTTAATTTTAAATTACCATATTCAAAATCATAAAACTCAACAAAAATCTCATTATTCGAATTTTCTGTAGAGAGATAATATTCAATTCTATACAACATATCGTTTTCTTTTTTTATGATTACATTTGTAACTTGATATACTTTTAACAATTCTACTTCTTCTTTAGAATTGCAATTATAAAGCTCTTCCATTTTTACAAATTTCTCACCAATTTTACTTTTAGCAGATGTAACAAAAGGATTTGAATTTGATATTTGTGTTGAAACACATGAACAAAGCATAAATAAAAGCAAAAAATTTAAAATAACGAACTCCTTTTTCATTCTTTCTCCTTCGGAAGCGCCCCAGTGCGGGCGTCCATATAACAAAATTTCTCCGTATCATTTGTAAGAAGTTTACACTGCAAAAAGTGTCAGTGTAAAATCTTACATCATTTTACTTATTCCTTAGTATACAACACTTTCACTAATGTATCTAGATTTTTACACGGATACTGGTAAGTTTTACATTTTATCCAGAGGACTTATTACA
>JBJEDW010000069.1:0-8516 GCA_051872415.1 Bacilli bacterium | reverse complement strand
ATCTGTACAAGTACCATATTTTGAATGTGATAGGTATGCTACTGCTCCCCATTCTTGATTTTTCATCATGTGTGTGTCATCTGTTGTTGCAAACCCATATATATTACTACTATCGTTCATGGCCATCATGTTTGTTTCAAATGTTCCTACTTGTGCAGATCTATATGACATTACATCTGGTTTTACTAGTGGTGTTATTCCTGTTTTGTTACAATTAGTTGTACTTGCACTTGTATAGCAAGTATTATCAGTTGGAGCGCTTACTTCAAACTTACCTACCCAAATACCTTCTAGCTGTTCAGTTCCAAATGTAAATGCTGGATGGGTATATGTTTTATTATTACAAGTACTATCTGTACATGTAGCATTTGTACTTTTTAATTTACAAGTTTCTGATGGATCTCCATCTGTTCCTGATATACTATCACTGCATGATATTTCACCAGTTGTTGCTGTTCCATTTTCAAATGTTATTTCTATTTCTTGAGGACTACTAGTTACTGTTCCATTCTCATTATAATTCCATACTTCATACTTATATCTTGGTATCCATACTTGCATAGTAAGTATATCATCCATTGGTATTGTTGTTCCTGGATCTGCATTTTTATATGTATTTCTGTTAGTTGATGATACTGTTACACTATTAGCCCACATTTTTTCACAATAATCGTACCATTTATATGTACTACTTTTATTTGTACTATCTGCTTTTTTCCATACTTCTGCTGTTTCATCATAATATACTGGTATCATATTAGTTGATAATGTTGGTTTGTTTGGTTTATTCATATTACAAGTATCTACTGTAGTTTCTATTGTCTTTTCTCCCGCTATACTATCAGTAAAAAGTGCATAAGAGTTTGTTATTTTGTATGATAGTAAACCTGCTCCTAAAAGGATGCCTATGCATACTAAAGATAGAATTATTCCATTGAATTCTTTTACATCTTTTGTTAATAGTTTATATAAAGGTCCTTTTTTGTCAGAAGTTTTATTTGTTTTTTTCATAAAATTTCTACTCCTTTTAGTATTATTCTTTTATAAGTAAATTATAAAACATTTTTATGTTAAATACAAGTGGAGTTTACTATTTATTTTCTTTTTCTTACGATACCACTTTTTGCGATTTCTTCGCAAAGCGTATCGTATGGGATACCTGCTGCCTGTGCTTCTTGTGGCATTAAACTAGTTGGAGTCATTCCTGGTAAGGTATTTGCTTCTAAACAATAAGCGTTACCTTTTTTATCAAGGATAAAGTCTATTCTTGAATAGTGTCCTAGTCTTAATGTTTTATGTACTTTTAATGCACAATTCCAAAGATAATCTCTTGTTTTTTCATCTAGATTAGCTGGACAAATTTCTTCAGCCTTTCCAGCTTGATATTTATTTTTATAATCATAGAATCCTTCTTTTGGAATTATTTCTATTATTGGAAGAGGTTTTTTATTAAATATACCAATTGAAAACTCTCTACCTTCTATTTTTTCTTCTATGATGACATTATCTTCATATACTTTTGCATATTCTAGAGCTTTTTCTAATTCATCTTTGTTATTAACAATAGAAATACCTGCGCTTGATCCACAACTAAATGGTTTTATAACACAAGGTGTTTTTATTTCTTCTATGTTATATGGTTCATTTAAAGATAAAGTTTGCCAGTTTGCTGTTAGGATATTATCTTGTTTCATCATTCTTTTTGATAAATCTTTATCCATTGCTAAGAGACTTCCTTCATAACCTGTTCCTGTATAGTTTATTCCAAAGGTATCAAAAACTGCTTGAAGTTTTCCATTTTCTCCGATTGAACCATGAAGAGCCATGAATACAACATCTGCATTCATACATATATCTAAAACTCCTTCACCAATTAGTTTATTTCCATTATTTGATTCTTTTTTTAATTTTTCTAGATCTGGTTCAATTGACGGAACACTGTAATCAAATAATTCTTTTGATGAACTATTTTTATATTCAGGTTTTATGTCTTTGTTATTAATACCTAAATATAGATCTAAAAGCATTACTTCATACCCACTTTTTATTAAAGAATTAGCAATACGAGATCCAGATGTTAAAGATACATCTCTTTCTGGACTTAGGCCTCCTGCTAAAACAACTATTTTTTTCATATTAACACACACCTCTTTTTGATTTTATTTTTTCTCAAATTAATTATATCATTGATATGAAATATATGCAAAAACAATTCATCCTGAGTTTTGAGATACTAACTTTTTAAACATTGTTTAAATCCTTTTGTAGAAGGGTTTTATTATGCAAGATTTAAGCAAAATTTAAGCAAGATAACTATTTTATTTTTTAAAAAAAGCACTCTTATGATCAAGAGTACTTTTTTTAATAAAAATAATTTATATTAACTATTTGTTAGAATAACCACTTAATTGTGACATTCCTCTTTCAACTAAACGTTTTGTAATTTCTCCTCCAACAGAACCATTAGCTCTTGAAGTAGTATCTGGTCCTAAAGTAACACCAAATTCTCTAGCTATTTCGTATTTCATACCATCGATAGCTTGTTTAGCTCCAGGAACAACTAGTTTCTTACTATTATTGCTTCCTTGATTCATTTCTTTTCACCTCCTATACATTTATAGAATGTGAAAATTTTGTCATTTCATACGCTATTTGGTTTGGTAATTTATACCTGTATAATTTTTTTTATTTGTTTTATATTATTATTAACAAAATTTTTAAAGAAGATCATCAAAATCATTTTTATTTTCAATTTTTATAATTTTTGTATTTTGAATAGCTTCTTCTATTAAGTTTTGGTAATTGATTTTTTCTTCAAATTGTTTGCATTTTTCTATTTTAGGATTAATAACTGGATGTTTAGGCACAAAAATTGTACAACAATCTTCATATGGAAGAATACTTGTTTCGTAAGTATTTATTTTTTTTGCAATATCAATTATTTCAAGTTTATCAAAGCATGCAACTGGACGAATAATAGGTATTTTTACTACTTCGTTAATGGCATTCATACTAGTAAGTGTTTGAGATGCTACTTGTCCAATTGATTCTCCATTTATTAAGACTAAATCTTTGTTTTTTCTAGCGATTTGCTCACTTATACGATACATCATTCTTCTTAAAATTGTAATCATGTAGGTTGAATCTATTTTTTGATATATTTCTTCTTGAAGTTTTGTTATTGGTACAATGTAAAGCTTAAATTCACTACTATATTTTAAAAGTTCTTTAGCTAGGTTAATAACTTTTTCTCTAGCATTTAAACTTGTATGAGGAAGTGCTTCAAAATAAACTGCTTCTATCTTTACTCCTCTTTTTAGTGATAAGTACCCTGCGACTGGTGAATCTATTCCTCCGGAAAGCATTAAAAGACCTTTTCCTGCTACTCCAACGGGATATCCTCCAAGTCCTTTTATTTCGTTAAAATAAATATAGGTATCTTCTTTATTTATTTCGATATTTATGTAAATATCGGGACTGTGAACATCTACTTTTATGTCTTTTATGTTTTTTAGAATATGAGATGCTACTACTTTATTAAATTCCATGCTAGGGATATTAAAAGATTTATCTCTTCTTTTTGCTACAACTTTAAAAGTTTTAAATGATATAGTTTTTAGTTTTTCTAAAACCTTATCACAAATATCATCACTATTAGTATTAACCTTATATACAATATTAAACGCATGAATTCCAAAAGTATTTTTTAAAACTTCTATTATTTTGTTTTTATCTTTTTCATCAAACTCAATATACATTCTAGATCTATCTTTAATGATTTTAGCACCATATTGTTTTATTTTTTCATTTATATTTTTACTTAGAACTTCTATAAACTGTTTTCTGTTATCACCTTTTGTAGTAAGTTCTCCATATTTTATTAAAATTATACTTTTCATAAATACACCTTTTTCTTTTTTTATTTTTCTAATAGTTTATCTTCTTTATACTGATAAGTCAAATTATTATCTTTAGTAACCACTTCTTCTCCTAGTTGTTTTTCTAATTCATCACGTGCTACTTTTGCTACGTTTCCTCCAATTTTAGCTATTTTAATATTATCTTTTAATCCTCTAGGGTTATTTTTTATGGCTAATCTTTTTGTAGCTTCTTCTGATAAATCTGCTAAAGTCACTTCTATACTATCCATATTATCTCTTAAAGATTCTTTTCTTAAACCTTTGTACTCCTTATATTCTTTAGCAGTCATACCAGACCAACTTTTATATATCTCGTTAGTAAGAATAGCATATTCATAACCTTCGTTTATTCCATTTAACTTCCAAACATCAGTCAAACTTTTTCTTTTTCCAATTCCTTCAATTCTTTTAGAAATCCAAGTTTCATCATAACCTTTTGATCTATATAAATCTATTGAACGTTGTAAACTAATTGAAGGATCAAATACTTCATCTATTCTTTCCTTACCAAGTTTTGCTAACCAATCTTTGATAGGCTCAGCATTTTTACTTGGAATTGATTCAATTATTCTAAACATGCCTTCAATATCTACTACATCAGTTAATCTATATTTACCATCCTGAGCTTTTAATTTCAACTGGTGACAATTTGTCACCGTTTCATTACCCTCTTCTTTTAATCTTTGTTTTAATTTATTCCAATATTTTCTACCATCTTTACTTTCTGATATTACTCCTACTATATCAACAACACTAATATAGTACTTTTGATCTTCTTTATACCAATCTATTCTTATTGTTTCATTATTAAATATTTTACTTATCAAATGCATTTATCTTCTCGCATAACTATTCCCCCTTTTTCTATATCATTAATATAATTATAACTTAAGAGAATATAATAATCAATAGATTATGCGAACATTTGTTCTTTTTCTTGCCTTTATATAGAAAAAATAAGCAATTGCTTATTTTTCGTTTTCTTTCATTAAAATTTCTAATGTTTTTTTAACTTCAAGCTCATATTTTAGCATTTCTACTCCACCATACATATTTAAGAACTCTTCTTTTTCCACATTATATTTTTTAGCAAGTTCTTCAGCTTCTTTATCTGCTTCATCAAGTGTTACTTCTATATTTTCAAGTTCTTTTACTTTTTCTAGTATTATTCTGTAAAGAACATGTTTATTAGCTTCATCTTTCATTTGATTTCTTAAATCTTCTTCTTTTGATTTTGTCATTTCATAGAAAACTTCTAAAGACAATCCTTGCATTCTAAGTTGTTCTTCAAAGTTTTTAATCATATGATTAAGTTCATCTTCTACTAATTCTTCTGGAATATCAACTTTTGTATTTTCTGCAATTTTTGCTAAGATATCTTCAACAAATTTATCTTCTATTTCTCTTTCTTTACTTGCTTTAATGTTTTCTTTTATTTCTTCTCTTAACTTTTCTTCAGTATCTACTCCTTCAAGTCCTAAATCTTCGAAGAATTCTTCATCTAACTCGCGAGCTTTCTTTTCTTTTATTTCATGAACTTTAACTTTAAATGTTACTTCTTGTCCTTTTAAGTCTTCTTGAGGATAATCTTCTGGGAAAGTTACTTTTATATCTTTTTCTTCTCCCTTTTTCATATTAATTACTTGATCTTCAAATCCTGGAATAAAAGTATTTGAACCAATTTCTAAAGAATAGTTTTCTGCTTTTCCTCCTTCAAAAGCTTCTCCATCTTTAAATCCTTCAAAGTCAATAATAGCAACATTTCCTTCTTCTACAGAGCCATCTTCTTTTATCACAAGTTCTGTAAACCTTTCAATTAAATGACCCATTTCATGTTCTATTTCTTCTTCTTTAACTTCTACTTTTGGTTTTTTAATATTAAGTCCTTTGTACTTTTTAATTTCAACATTTGGCATAGTTGTAATAGTAAATACAAACTCTACTCCATCTTCTCCGATTGATTTTATATCAACTTTTGGATCGATAATAGGTTCGTAATCTTTCATTGCTTTATCATAAGCAGATGGTAATAAAATATCTAATGCATCCATATATAGACTTTCTTTACCTGCCTTTTTAAAGTAAACATCTTTTGGTACTTTTCCTTTTCTAAAACCATCTAATTTTATGTCTTTCTTTTTATTTTCAAAAGCTTTATCTATTGCTTCTTCAAATTCTTCTTTTTCAATTTTTATTATTTCTTCAAAAACATTATCTTTTTTCATTATATCTCTCCTTCTTACGAGTTATATTATAAACTATTTTTTTATTTAAGACAAGGAAAATGTATTTAGTGTTTTATAAAATTTATTTTTGATATTGTTTTTTATTTCTTTTTTATAAAATATCTTACTAAATAGAATAAGAACATAGCAAAAATTAATATAAAAAGCCATGAAATTATGTCATAAACTATTCCTGTTGTATATTTTTCTATAATAGAAAATAAAGATGACGGAATATATTTATTAACAAAAGGATTAATATTTATTAAAGGAATATTATCTCCAATATAATGAATTAATCTAAAGAATATTTCAAGTATTCCAAATAAATATGTTACAAACTTAAAGTCTCTATATAACACTGCTACTGCTATAATTAGTAAAATTAAAATAATTAAATCCATAAACAATCACATCTTTCTATTACATATACTTATTACAAATTCTTTTTATTTCTTCTTCTATTTGACTTATTTTAATACAATCACTAAAACCATCATTTAAAAAATGTTCTTTGATAAATTCTTTATCTTTATTAATCATGATAATAACAGGGACATCAAAATTTTTATTTTCTTTTAATTTTTTTAAGATACTATAAGCACTATCTGGTTTCATTTCATCACGCAAAATTATTAAATCAAATTTATCTCCTGCTTTTATTTTATCAACAACTTCTTTTCCAATTAAAGTAGGTATAACATCAACATCATATTTTGATAATAACCTTTCTACTTTTTCTAAATTTTCAGTATCATCTGCTACTAAAACGCGATATTTTTCTTTAGCACTAGTTTCATATTTAGTAGCACCTTTTAAAACTAATTCTGTACTATCATATTCTATTTTTTGATTAATAACTATAACTACATTTGTTCCAAAGTCTTCTTTACTTTTTATATTAATTGAACCTCCGAGTAACTTAAGTATCTTAATTACCACGGGAATTTTTAGATCTAAACCATCTATTTTTTGGAAATCTTCTGGAGATAATTCTACTTTTTCTGATAGAAGTTTATTTATTTTACTAATACTCATTCCACATCCAGAATCATTTATAGTAAAGATAAGTCTACATTCATCATATCTAACAATTGAATCAACTTCTATATCTATGAAGCCTTTTTTAGTATACTTTATAGAGTTATTTATTATTGATAATAAAACTTGTTTTACTTTAATATTATCCCCTGTTAATGTTTCAGGACAATTACTGTTAACCTTAAAACTAAATTCTATGTTTTTATCTTTTCCATTTAATGATAGTTCATTCTTAACACTAGCTTTTATATCCTTAAATAATTTCTCTGTTTTATATTTATTTTCTTTAATATTTAATTCTTTTACATCTGTTGAAGAAATATCTGTAATATCATTGATAATAAAATAAGCAGTATTAGCATTATTTTCTATTGATTCAATTAATTGTTTTCTTTCTTCTTCATCAGCATTTTTATAGGCTTTTATTTCTTTAAGAATATCATTAATTGGTTTTTTTAAATCTTGAGATATCTTAAATAAAAAGTTTGATTTTTCATTTACTGATTGTTCCACAAGTTCTTTATTTCTCATTAAAAGATTGATAATTTGAACATCTGGATTTTCAATTGTATGAAACATTAAGAATATTACAAAAGTTTCCATTACAGTAGTTAATGTAAGCCCAGGACTATGTTGCTGAACTATTGTAGTAATTACTGATAGGATAATAAATGCTATTATAGGTAAACATTTTTTATTAAAAATTCTATTAATATTTATAAAAGATAAAATTGCCCAAAGAGAAGTAGTTAAAAATGCTACACAAAATAAAATGTTTATCCCCGTTCCATAAGAATATACATAATCAGGATTATTAATAAAAGAAATTGGAAAACATATTACTACTAATGCAATAATTCCATAGATTATCCCACTTATTTTTAATGTCTTTTTATAAAACCTATCTATATCTTTATTATCTCTTGCTCTCATTTTATAAAATAAAACAATTGTATAAACATTAAATAAAAATATGAATGCTAACAAGTAAATTAGATATGTCCTGTTAAAAAGATTTGCCAAAAACATGGAATCTGCTTTTACTAAAAAATAACAAGATAATTCTAAAATTAAACCAATTAAGTTTAAAACTAGCATAACTGAAAATAATTTAGTTTCAAGATTTTTTAAATGACTTTTTTTGAAATATATAATATTTAAAGAAATGCTATAAAACAAACTTGCTATTATAAAACAAACTGCTAAACTCATATTATCACCTACTATATATAGTATATAATATAATTAAAAAAAAAGAAAGATTGTAACTTAAAAATTAAGGCAATCGCATAAAATTTTTTTTCATTTATATGAGATAATACTCTTTTAA
>JBJEDW010000068.1:0-8552 GCA_051872415.1 Bacilli bacterium | reverse complement strand
AGGGATCAATCAATAAGAATTAATTAATATTTCTATAAGATTGATTATACGTGATTTATATGACTGAATATATCGATAAGTATTTAGAATATCTTTCATACCAAAAGAAATATTCAGAAAATACAATTATTAATTATGAAGAAGATTTAGAGTTTTTTAAAAAATACTTAGAAGAAAGCAAAATAAATTTTCTAAAAGTAGATTATACTATTATAAGAAAACTTTATAATTACATGGATACTCTTAACTTCTCGAAAAGTACTATTTCTAGAAAAGTAAGTTCTTTAAGAAGTTTTTATAAGTATTTAGCTAGAAATAATCATATATCTTATAATCCATTTTCTCTAACAAAAGGTCCGAAGAAAGATAAACTTCTTCCAAAGTTTTTATATTATAATGAACTTGAAGAATTGTTTAATGCATGTTGTCTTGAAAATCTATATGGAATAAGAGATAGATTGATACTAGAAATGCTCTATGCTACAGGTATGAGAGTAGGAGAACTAGAAAATGTAAAAATAAAAGATATAAATTTTTACGATAATTCAATCAAAATATTAGGGAAAGGAAATAAAGAAAGAATAGTTTTTTTTGGGGAATATGCTCGTGAAATACTTGATCTATATCTTTCTAAAAGAAAAGATAATAATGAATATTTGTTTATAAATAATCATGGTAATAAACTTACTTCAAGAGGGATTAGATATATTTTAAATAAAATAATTGATAAAACAAGCTTAAATACTAAAATTTCTCCTCACATGATAAGACATTCATTTGCAACTCACATGTTAAATGAAGGATGTGATCTATTAACAGTACAAGAACTTTTAGGACACTCCTCTTTAAGAGCAACTCAAGTTTATACCCATGTTACAAATGATAGATTAAAGGATGTCTATTTAAAATCTCATCCAAGGAATAAAGAAAGGATTAAAGATGATGAAATATAAAGATATAATAGAAAAGTTAAAAGAATATAATTTAGTAGAATCTTATGATGATGTAGATATAAATTTATCTTATTTATCATATAATTCAAAAGACATAAAAGAAAATACATTATTTATTTGTAAAGGAGTAGAGTTTAAAGAAAATTACTTAACTCTGGCAATTTCAAAAGGTGTAACATGTTACATAAGTGAAAAGGATTATAATAAAAAAATACCTAAAATTATTGTAAAAGATGCAAGATCTGCTCTTGCAGTTATCTCAAGTCTTTTTTATCCTGATAATTTATTTAAAATAGGAATTACAGGTACTAAAGGAAAAACTACTACTAACTATTTCATTCATAATATTTTAAAAAATCATTTAGGGTATGAACCTGGTATTTTTGCTACTCATTATTTTTATACTGGTAAATCAAGTGGAGAAAATCATTTGACTACTCCTGAAAGTTTAGAACTTCATAAGTATTTAAATGAAATGAAACAAGAAAATCTAAAGTATATGTCAATGGAAGTTTCTAGTCAAGCAGAATATCATAAAAGAGACTTTGGTATGAGTTTTAATATAGGGTGCTTTTTAAATATAAGTGAAGATCATATTTCACCACTTGAACATAAAAATTTTGATGAATATTTAAACTGTAAATTAGAATTTTTAAGAAAATGTGAGACTGTAATTGTTTTCAAACACACAGATTGTTATGATAAAGTAATTGAAACAGTTAAAGATAAGAAAATAATAACTTTTGGTTACACACAAGACTGTGACTATATAATAAAAAATGTTATAAATAATAATGGTTTATCGTTTGAACTTGAACATAATAATAGGACTCAAATTTATGAAATATCAATGTCAGGAAGATTTAATGTAATAAATGCAAGTTGTGCTATTATTATTGCTAAATTAATAAATATTTCATATGATAATATTTTGAAAGGTTTACTTGAAACAGAAATATCTGGAAGAATGAATGTTATAAAAGGAGGAATATGTCCAATTATTGTTGATTATGCTCACAATGAACTTAGTGCTAAAGCTTTATATGAATCTTTAAAAGAAGATTATCCTGATAAAAAAATAAAAGTAGTATTTGGCTGTCCTGGAGATAAAGGAGTAAATAGAAGAAAAGATATGGGGATGCTCGCAGGATTATATGCTGACTATGTTTATTTAACTGCAGAAGATCCAGGACATTTAAAAGTAAAAGAAATATGTGAAGATATAGCTAAATATATTGAAAAATATCATCATAATTATGAAATAATCGAAGACAGAAAAACTGCGATAAAAAAAGCAATAAACGATTCTACTAAAGATGATGTAATTGCTTTACTTGGAAAAGGTGATGAAAATTATCAAATAATTGAAGGAAAATGGATACCTTATGAAACTGATAGTGTTATTGTTAAAAAAGAATTATCAAAAATAAAAGAAAAATCCTAAAGAAAGGACTTATTTAAAATGGAAAAACTAAGTATAGAAAAAATATGTAACTACACAAAAGGAAGATTAAAATCCAGTCAAAAAGATCTTTTTATTGAAAATATAGTAATTGATAGTAGAGAAGCAACTTCAAAGTCTTTATTTATTCCTATTATTGGAAAAAATCATGATGGGCACGACTTTATGGAATCTGCATATAATTTAGGATGTCGTAATTTTCTTTGTGATAAAGATCACGAGTTTGATAAAGATGATATAAATATAGTTTTTGTAAAGGATACTACTGAAGCTTTTGGATTAATAGCTAAAGAATATAAAAAAAGTTTAAATATTTTATCAGTTGCTATTACAGGAAGTGTAGGTAAAACTTCTACTAAAGATATAATTTTTAGTGTTATTTCACAAAAATATAAAACTCTAAAAACAATTGGAAACTTAAACAATGATATAGGAGTCCCAAAAACTCTTTTAAATCTTGATTCATCTTATGAAACCTCAGTAATAGAGATGGGTATGGATAAAAAAGGAGAAATAAATTATTTAACAAACTTAGTTAATCCTGATATTGCAATTATAACTAATATAGGAATGAGTCATATAATGAATTTTCCAAATGGTCAAGAAGGTATATTTAAGGCAAAAATGGAAATAGTTAATGGTCTAAAAGAAAATGGTCTTCTAATAGTAAATGGAGATGATGAGTATCTAAAAACATTAAAAGATAAAAATCATAGTTACAAATTATTAACATATGGTTTTCAAGATGATAATGATATATGCTGTAAAAAATATGAAGTAAAAGATAATTTAATTAATTTTACTTGTATTTATAATAAAAAAGAATATAATTTTTCTATTTCAAGTCTTGCAAAACATAATATTGGTAATGCTATGATTGCTATATTAATAGGATTTAAACTGGGACTTAATAAAAAAGAAATAGAAAAAGGTCTTGAAAGTATAGAATTTACTCAAAATAGACTTGAAGTGATAAAAACTGATAATTATATAGTAATAGATGATTCCTATAATTCAAGTTATGATTCAGTAATGAGTGCTTTAGAAGTTCTAAATAGTTTTAAAGAAAGAAAAGTAGCCATTCTCGGAGATATATTTGAACTAGGCAGTTATAGTGAAAGTGTTCACAAAAAAATAGGAAAAAATATAAAATGTGATATATTAATTACAATTGGGGAAAATGCAGAAAACATTTATGATGAAGCAAAAAGTAGAGGTATTAGAAGCTACTATTTTAAAGAAAAAAAAGATTTTTATAAGGAATTTAAAAATATTTTATTAAAAGATGATGTTATTTTAGTAAAAGCTTCGAATGGAATGAAATTTAAAGAAATTGTTAACTTTTTAAGAGAGGATAGTTTTAAGTAATTTTCAAAAAGAGTGTAAACATTTACAATCTTTTTTTTATTTTTTTTCATTTTTTGTTATAATGTTTATGGAGATGATAGTTATGGCACTTAAATATGATGAAAGTAGTATAAAAATTCTCGAAGGATTAGATGCTGTTCGTAAAAGACCAGGTATGTACATAGGTTCAACAGATAAAAGAGGATTACATCATTTAGTCTGGGAAATAGTAGACAACTCAATAGATGAAGTAATAAATGGATTCGGAGATTATATAAAAATAGTATTGCACGAAGATGGAAGTGTAAGTATAGAAGATAGAGGTCGCGGTCTTCCCGTGGGAATGCATTCTTCAGGAAAAAGTACACCAGAAGTAATTTTTACAGTACTTCATGCTGGAGGAAAATTTGAAACAAGTGGATATAAAGTATCTGGAGGGCTTCATGGAGTTGGAGCATCCGTTGTTAATGCTCTTTCTTCCTGGTGTGAAGTAACAATAAGACGTGATGGATATGAATACTATATAAAATTTGAAAATGGTGGAAGAGTCGCAGTACCTTTAAAAAAGATTGGTACAACCAACAAACATGGTACTATGGTTAGATTTATGCCAGATTATGACATTTTTAAAGGCGCAAGTTTCTCTTACACAACAATAAGAGAAAGAATGCAAGAAAGTGCCTTTTTAATAAAAGGTTTAACTGTAGAAATAATGGATTTAGAAGATAAAAAACAAGATAAGTTCTATTACGAAGATGGATTATCATCATTTGTAGAAATGATTAATGAAAATAAAAAAACTCTTCACAACGTTTATACTTTTTCAGGAAGTAAAAATAATATAGAAATGGATATAGCGTTTCAATACACAGACTCTTACAATGAAAACATAGTCTCTTTTGTAAATAACGTAAAAACAACAGACGGAGGAACTCACGAAGTAGGATTTAAAACAGCCTTAACAAAAGTATTTAACGATTATGCAAAAGGAAATAATTATTTCAAAAACAAAGAAAAAGGTTTTGATGGTAGTGATGTAAGGGAAGGTCTTACTGCAGTTATATCATTAAAAATACCTGAGACACTTTTACAATTTGAAGGTCAAACAAAATCAAAATTAGGTTCCCCATCTGCAAGAACAGCAGTGGAATCAGTAACCACAGAAAAACTTCTCTTCTTTTTAGAGGAAAATAAAAAAATAGCTACTGAAATAATTGAAAAATCATTAAAAAGCAAACAAGCAAGAGAAGCTGCAAGAAAAGCAAGAGAAGAAATAAGAAAAGGAAAAAGTAAAAATTCCAAAGAAAAAAATTTATCAGGAAAATTTGTACCTGCTGGTGGAAAAGATAAAACTAAAAATGAACTATTTTTGGTCGAAGGAGATTCTGCAGGAGGATCTGCAAAACAAGGAAGAGATAGAAAATTCCAAGCAATACTTCCTTTAAGAGGAAAGGTTCTAAATACAGAAAAGGCAAAAATGGAAGATATCTTAAAAAACGAAGAAATAAACACTATGATTCACACTATAGGGGCAGGATCAGGTTCAGATTTTGTTCCAAGTGACATTCAGTATGATAAAGTAATCATTATGACCGATGCTGATGATGATGGAGCACATATTCAAGTTTTACTACTTACATTCTTCTATAGATTCATGAGACCTTTAATAGAACTAGGTAAACTTTATATAGCAATGCCACCACTTTATAAAGTAACAAATGGTAAAAATGTTAGTTATGCTTATGATAATGATGAACTAAAAGAATTAACCGAAGGAAAAAAATGTGAAATTCAACGTTATAAAGGACTTGGAGAAATGAATTACGATCAATTATGGGAAACCACTATGAATCCACTTACTAGATCGTTAATAAAAGTTAATATTGATGACGCATCACTCGCAGAAAAAAGAGTAAGTGTACTTATGGGAGATAAAGTAGAACCAAGAAAAGAATGGATAGAAGAAAATGTAGAATTTTCCTTAGAAGATGATTATAAAATCTAATAATAAAAACTTAGTGTTATTCATAATATTTATAGAGGTAATGTTATGAATAATGCTATTTTATTTTTTTACAACATTAATTCACAAGAAATAAAAAAAATAAATAATAATTATTATTTTACATACTTAAATAATAATTATGGTATTTATTCTTATAATCGTGATATTACTGAAGCAGAAAGTATCTATTACTTAAATTTAGATATGTTAAATAAAGGTTTAATAGGATATGAAATAATTTTAACTCAAAATAGAGAAGTTTTATTTATGCATGAAGAAACATATTATATTTTAATGAAATTTCCTAATATAAGAAATAGAATAATTACTTATGAAGATGTAATAAGTTTTTATTTTCCTATAGAAAAAAATAAATTTTTAAATTTAGATAAATCTAACTGGGGTTATAACTGGTCTGGAAAAATAGATTTTATAGAGTATCAATTTTCACAAGTGAAAAATAAATTTCCTATTCTAGAAAATTCAATTGATTATTTTATAGGAATTTGGGAAAATGCAATAAGTTATTTTAATGACAATGTAACATTTATCAAAGAAAAACAAGTTTGTCACAAAAGAGTAGATACTAAAATGGATTTATTAGAATTTCTAAATCCTCTTAATTTTGTTATAGATTATAAAGAAAGAGATATAGGGGAATATTTAAAATCATTTATTATCACAAACAACTATTCCAATAAACAATTAAATAAATTTTTACAAGGTATGTCTAAAGATAATATAATATTACTTATAAGTAGGATATTATTTCCTTCATATTACTTTGATTTATATGAAGATATAGTTTTAGAAGAAAAAGAAGAAGAAAAGATAATCGAAATGATTGAAAAAAGAAATAATGTAAATAGTCTATTAAAGTATATATTTGAAAACTTTTCTAATTATAATATTCCCTATATTGAATGGATAAAAAAATAGATTAGTCTTCATTAACTAATCTAACTTCTTTAACTTCTGGAACCTTTTCCAAAATAGTTTTTTCAATTCCTTCTTTTAAAGTTATTTCTCTCATTGGACATCCTTGACAAGCCCCTTGTAGCATAACATAAACAATGTTATCCTCAATTTTAACTAATTCAATATTACCACCATCATTCATTAAAAATGGTCTTAAATCGTTTATTGCTTCAATTACTTTTTCTTTCATTTTCTTCACCAAGTAATATTATATATATTATTTCTAGATTTGTAAAGCTCAAAAAAACTTTAAAATTTGACAAAAATAAGTTATAATACAAGTGGAAGTGGTACTTATGAGCAAATATAAGATAGGTAGTATAGTTGAAGGTAGTGTTACTGGTATAGAAAATTATGGAGTATTTATTAATCTAGATGATTATTATAGTGGACTTATTCATATATCAGAAATTTCACATGGTTTTGTTAAAGACATCAATAATTATGTGAAGCTTGGAGATACTATAAAAGTTAAGATAGTAGATGTTGATGATGATTTATGTCATGTTAGACTTAGTATAAAAGATATTGACTATCGAATTAGTAAACCTAAAAGAAAAAAAATAGAAGAAGTAGGAAGTGGCTTTGGTATTTTAAAAGATAATTTAGATAATTGGATTAATATAAAAATTGATGAAATAAACAGTAATACTGATGAAAAAAACTAACAATAAAAATAAAAAAATAAAAAAAAGTGTAAATTCTGTTGACAAAAATTCCAGAATATATTATATTTATAAGCGTCAGTAGTTGATATATTTCTGATGGGCGATTAGCTCAGTTGGTTAGAGCACTTGCCTTACAAGCAAGGGGTCGGGAGTTCGAGTCTCTCATCGCCCACCATTTTTAATGCCGAAATAGCTCAATTGGTAGAGCAACTGACTTGTGGGATAGGATTTTTAAAATCTTTGAACTATCTTGCACCCTTATTTGGAAACATTTAAGGTGGACATCGCTAATTCGGGGAAACCTGTAGCAAAGGAGATTTATGAATTGTTTGAATTACTATTTTATTATGATAATAAAAATGGTAAGAAGCATAGAAAAAATATTCTTTGTATGGCAATCCCGAGCTAGGTAGCAATACCGAGTGTAGAGACTTTACACGATGAGCCTAAGTCTTTAGATATGGCTAAGAGAAAGTCCAGACTACAAACACATATGTGGTAGTGAAAGCTATAGTAGTATGAATCAGTAGGTTGTGGGTTCAAGTCCTATTTTCGGCACCATATGGAGCGGTAGCGAAGTGGTCAAACGCGGCAGACTGTAAATCTGTTCCTTCGGGTTCGATGGTTCAAATCCATCTCGCTCCACCACAGAATTGCCTCGTAGCCAAGTGGTAAGGCATCAGACTTTGACTCTGACATGCGCTAGTTCGAATCTAGCCGAGGCAGCCATTTATTTTTGTCCCGCTAGCTCAGTAGGTAGAGCATTTGACTTTTAATCAAAGGGTCAGGCGTTCGAGTCGCCTGCGGGACACCATTTATTATTGCCTGAGTGGCGAAATAGGTAGACGCACAGGACTTAAAATCCTGCGAGGATCAAACCTCGTGCCGGTTCAAGTCCGGCCTTAGGCACCATTTTTATTAAGTTTTCCAAGTTTGCGGAAATATTATTTTTATAAGTATGATACGGAGGAATACCCAAGTCTGGCTGAAGGGACCGGTCTTGAAAACCGGGAGGTCGTGTGAGCGGCGCAGGGGTTCGAATCCCTTTTCCTCCGCCAATTTAAAATCTTTTATCGCGGAGTGGAGCAGTCTGGTCAGCTCGTCGGGCTCATAACCCGAAGGTCGTAGGTTCAAATCCT
>JBJEDW010000067.1:0-42530 GCA_051872415.1 Bacilli bacterium | reverse complement strand
AATAACTAAAAATAGTGTTAGCATTTTACTCACCAACACTATTTATTATAGAACCATTATTGGTTTGTGAGTTTTTTTATTGCTTAAGCAAGAAAAACAATTAAAATATAGTAAAAATTAATATTATTAATAAAAAAGAGATTATTAAGTGCATAAATGTAACTCTTAAACTATTTATGTTTCTTTTTAGTGTCAGATAATTTATCAAAATATAAATTTAAAATTACTTGGCCTTTTTTGAATTACAATAGTCAATCCAAATACGTATTTAATAAATGTAGAATCACATCAATTGTAACACTGCAAAATAGTGTAAAATGAACGAACTTTCATATTTACATTATGCTCTTGTTTTGCTATAATTCAAGTATAATATGGAGGAGTTGGAAAACTATGGAAGAAAAGAAAAAAAGTAATAAAGGATTAATAGTTTTGGTTGTAATTTTAATAGTTATATCACTTGGAGCAATAACTTATATTTGTTATGACAAAGGGGTATTTGATAAGTCTGTAGATAAAGATGAAGAAGTTAAGAAAGAAGAAAAATCAATACAAGATTATAAAATAGTTTATACTGAAGATGGAAAAGAAGAACTTTTAATAATAAAAAAAGATAATAATTGGCAAGAATATGATTCGTACGCATCTGAAGCAGGTGGCAAAGGATTTAGTATTTTTGGAGAAAAAGATGGTAAATTATATTATTCAGTTAATAGATCTATTAAGTATATTGATTTTGAAAATGATAATAATGAGCCACAAGTTTTAGTTTCTACTAATGGTCAAGCTTGTAGTAACAACATATCTCAAGGTTCTATTGTTAATGAAAAATTATATTTTACACTTTCAACAAATTGTACTGGTGCAAAATTAGTTTCACTTGATATAAATGAAACTGATATTAATAAGGCAAAAACGATAGTAGATAATGTTTCAAATTATGATATAAAAAATAATATTATTTATTATAATATGGGTTGGAATTGTGCAGATTATGTATTATATAAAAAAGATATTGATACAGAAAAAACAACAAAAATTGGTAAAGGAATTTGTGAGTTTAGTATTAAAAATGATAATATTCTATATTTTATGGATAAAGATTATTATAATTATGAATCGAAAAAGAGAATTACTTCAGATAAAACAGGTTATTATAATTACGATATAAATACTAATGAAAGTAAAAAAATAAATAATATAGAAATCTATTATGGTAAAGATGATGATGGAGATTATATAGAAGGAACAATTTATAAAAATGATGTTTATTATATAGAGTCTAATAAATTAATAAAAAACCATGATGGTGAAAATGAAACTTTATACGTTTACAAAAATTCTGATGAAGATGAACTAAATATTTATGTTATTAAAAATCCTATTGTAATTAAAGATAACGTTGTTATGGTAACTGAAATGCTTTTGCATCCAAGTGATGATGAAGATATAAAATATGAAGTTGGAGAAGAAGAATTGAAAATAATAATAGATAGCAAAATGTATAGTGAAAAAGATGCTAGATCACTACTTGATTTGTATTCAGTAAAAATGATTGATGGAAGTACAAGAAATTTTTCAATTTTGGATACTATAGAATATTAACTCAAATAGGAAAGGGATGATAAAAATGGAAAATAAAAAGAGTAATAAAGGATTAATTATAATAATAGTTGTATTAGTAATTTTGTTGTTAGGAAGCATTAGTTGTATAGGGTATGGTTATATAAAATATGATAATTTTAGTAAAAAATATGATGAACTAAATAATAAATATGAAGAACAAAATAAAGACTTAGAAAATTCAAAAAATGTAATAGAAAACACGGGTAATAATTATATTGCCTCGCAAGATGGTTATAATATTTATGCGGATTTTGGTTTTGTCCAAGTTATTGGCTATGAAGGAAATTTGTATTTAATAGAATCATTTAATAATATTGGTAATTTAGCAAAAGAATTAGTATATTATGAAGATGATATAAAATTCATAGATGATGTTTATACTATCGAAGCTAATGGAGATGATACAAATGCTTATATTGTAAAATTAAATATAAAAGAAGATGACATATCTAAAGTTATGATTTTTCATTATCCTGCAGCAACTGATGCGTCATATAGTATATTTTTAATATATAAAACAGGAGAAGTAAAATATCTTCGTAATGGTGAAAAACCTGTGAATTTATCTGGCTTTGAGAATTATAAAGTAAAAGATATTGAAAAATTCTATTGCTCAAGTGGTGCAAAATTAACGTGTAAAGGTTTGCAAGTTGATGCTATTCTTCAAGATGGTACAAGGGTTGTAATCGATAATATAAAGTAAGATAGTTATATGCAAACAAAATTAAAATTAAAGTAATTGTTTAAAGAAAATGTAGATTTTATATTTTCCTTTTTATTTAGAAGTATTGTTAGACTTTATATGATATGTAATTATTTATTTAAAGGTTAGTATTTAATGTGTTCTATAAGAAATTTGCTTGAACTTTTCGAATTTTGGAAAATTAAAAGATTTATAAAATAATGAATGACCTTTCTTATTTACATTATGCTTTTGTTTTGGTATAATTTGAGTATAATATGAAGGAGTTGAAGACTATGGAAGAAAAGTAAAAGAGTAATAAAGGATTAATTATAATAATAGTTGTATTAGTAATTTTGTTGTTAGGAAGCATTGGTTGTATAGGGTATGGTTATATAAAATATGATGATATGAATAAAGATTATAAAAATTTATCTGATAAATATAACGAAGTAAGTAAAAAATTAGAAAACGAATCTAACAATGCTAATAAAAATGCTAGATATGAATTTGATTTGTCTAATATTGAATGTTCAGAATCTAATAAATTGTCATGTATTAAGAATGTAGATGTTCGTTATAATAATGAAAATCATTTAATTAAAATTGAATCGTCTAAACAAAAAACTAAAAACAATGAAATGGAAATTACTTATAAAATATATGATAATGATAAGTTATTTCAAACTATAGAAGGTGGTAGTTATAATTTGGATAGTGTTCCAAATTTAGATAAAAATAATTGGGATTTTGATGGATTTATTTATGTATTTGATTCCATTAATTTAGGGTTTGTGTTACAAGATTATTCTTTTGAAAAAATAGGATATGACGCAACATTTATCACTTCAGAAGGAAAGTTAATAAAAAAAGTTAATGTTGATATGGCTTGGACAGGTTTTGGAACTGAAGATATGGGAGAGTTAGATAGTATTTCTAATTTAGAGTTTGATGGACATATGTTAAAAGTTTGGGATTTAGATTGTGAAAATTTTGACAATGGAAAAGCTATACAATTTGGAATTACTATTGATAATGATAAATTAATGTTTAAGAAAATCAATGAAATTTCTGGTGTTACTGGCGGAGGTCAAGGAGGTTGTAAATTTAAGCTTGACTATTGATTTTAATGCTTTAACAAAAAATTAGTAAACAAGGTAGGTAAAAAACTAAAAAGTATATAATATATATTAGAGAATATTTAAAAGAAACTGTATAATAAAAATGAAAGGAGTGCTAATAAAATGAAAAATAATGCTTCTAAAAAAGATAGTTTGGGGACTGGAAAAGGGAAGAATATATTTTTTATAATTTCAATTGTTTTAGGTGACATCTTACTTGTTTATTTTATCTTGATGGCCATATTTAATCCTAGTGTTGTTGTTAGATTTTTTAAAAGCTTTGTCACTGAAAGTGGTAGTATTACTTGTACATTGAATGATCAAGAATATGTTATAAGTACAGATTCAAATTATGATGTTGAATGTAATAGTGATAATTGCTCGAAAGGTATGATTAAAGATCTTAAAGAAAATTATGTCATTTATCTTGATTATGAAAAAAATCTTGATAATATGGTAAAATATTTTGAGCAAAACGGTGGAAGTTGTGGTCAATAAATAAAATAGCATTGTTTATCAGTGCTATTTTATTTTGCTTAATTATTATTCTTTATAAAATCTTTGCATTATTTTGTATTTTTTAATTCTTACACTATAAGCAAAATTCACTTATGTACTAATTAAAGTTGTTGGTAATGAAACAGGTATGTTTACTACTGATGATATTATCGTTACATATATTTATCAAAAAATAGAAAATGCTAAATATGAACCAAAAAAACTTTATAGTCAAAAAAAACATTTAATCAAGTAGAGGATAATGCTCCTTATACTGGTATTGATAGTAATGCTAATTCTAGTACTTTGCTTTTAGGATTTAGTTTTGTAGCATTATCACTGCTTGTTATAAATCGTAAAAGATTTTTACAAAATTAAGTAGTTTATACTACTTTTTTTGTGCAATAAAACTTTGAGATGACCTGTATCTAAATAAAGGTTTGGTGTTGGATTTTAAAAACTTTTTCAATATGAAAGAAAAAAATAACAAAGTAAACTTTACACGTATTTATTAATAAATTAATTTATTTATTTATAGTGTTAGTTTATAATGAAATAGAAAGGAGTGATAAAAGTGGAAAATAAGAAAAGTAATGTTATAATTATTATGCTATTGATAGTGATAATTTTAATTTTAGCATCTTTAGTATTTCTATTTGCAACTAAGAAAATAATGTTAAATACAGGTGTAGATAATCAAGATCAAGGTGAAAAAGTACAAGTTGAAGAAAAAATAGACAATAAAGAAATGATTGCTGTAACATTCCCTAGTGGTGATACAATATCTATTAATAAAGGATATAAAGATGTTTTTAATGACAGTAAAAAAATATTTGTTAAAAGTGAAGGGAATATGCCATATCAAGATGTAGATCCTAAAGCTTATAGTGAAGAATTGACTTTATCTGAATTAATTACAAAAGAAAAATCTAGTTATTCAAGTGGTATTGAGGAATTAGCTGGAGATTCTATAGTGAGAATTTCTAAAACTACCTTTGATTTTGATAATGATGGATTTAATGAAATTATGTTAAAATTATACGAAGAATACATCCTATTACATTATTATAATGGAGAAGTTTATGGTTACGTTTTACCTGGATATAGACAAAATAATAATTGGGAAATAGATGGAACTTCACATGGCTCAAGTTCAGCTTTTGAATCTTCTGCAACTAAATATTCATTTAGTGGAAGTGAATTAACAAGTGCAAAGTCTAATGTAACTACTATAAATAAAGATAATTTAATTGAATTCGTAAATTATACAAAATAATGAAAAGTATTATTACAAATAGAATAACATAAAAAAAACAAATAGTTATAAAACTAAAGTGTTCTTATACTATTTGTTTTTCTTAAATAAGTTTAGTCAACGTTTACACCTTTACAGAAAAGATTCCTATTAACAACTTCGATTATTATGATATAGCAAAGATATATAATAGTACATATAATCATAACCATTTTTATAGAATCTATACCAATCATTTCATTTGAAGTAAATAGTCTCATAATATCAGGATTAATAATTCCAATAATAAAGATAATAAGAAGGGTAAGTGCTTGCATCACAAAATATAGTAAAATGCTAAATAAAACAGATTTTGTAGTTTTTCCATAGTTAAATCTATGTCCCATAATAATACCAGTATACCCAATTAGAACCAAAGTTATCATTTCTAAAAAGAACATGCCTGCTAAAAATAGAATAATATTAATAACAGTTATATCGTATGTAGAAGAAATAAGCTCTAAACTATTTTTAATGATTTCAAGTGTTTCTTTTGAGTAACAACAGATAAATAAACAAATTAATATAACAATTATACTAGTGAACATACTTGAAATAGCAAGCAAAAATTTTGATTTATAAATAGTTTTTTTCTCTACTGGCAGAGTATGAGTAAGATAAGATTCGTCTCCATAAATGTTCTTTTTAAATCTAACCCAACATCTTATAGCACAATTAATTATAATATTAATAAATATACCAATAGAAATCCCAGAACATATTTTTCCAATTATGTTAAAAATAGTTGAGTTTTCAAAGCTTAAAAAAACTCTAGTTAAAATAGCAAAAATAAATGCTAGAATATAGAAAACAATAAGATTTTTATAAGTCCATTTTAAATCATATTTTAGTAATCTCGTTAACATTTAAACATCCTCCTAAAAATTTCGTCTATACTAGACTTTTCTTTTTCTCTTAATTCATCTGCTTTAGAAGTAAGAACAATTTTTCCTTTATCAATAAAGATAACTTCATCTAATATTTTTTCAATATCAGAAATTAAATGAGTTGATATTATAACAGAGGAATTTTCTTCAAAATTAGAAAGGATAGTATCTAAAATGTAATCACGTGTTGCAGGATCAACTCCTCCTAAAGGTTCGTCTAAAATATACAAATCAGCTTTTCTACTCATTACTAGAATAAGTCCTAATTTCTCAAGCATACCTTTACTCATTTTACTAAGTTTCATATTAAGTTCCAAATCTAAATCTTTTAAAAGTTTTTTTGCTTTTTCGCTATCAAAATTATCATAGAAATCTTCGAAAAAATTTATTGTTTCATATATTTTCATACTTCTATCTAAATAACTTCTTTCTGGTAAATAGGAAATAATTCTTTTACTTTCTGGTCCTATTTCTTTGCCATTTATAAGAATTTTTCCTTCATCTATAGTAAGTAAATCATTTATTAGTTTTATTAAAGTAGTTTTACCAGTACCATTTTTCCCAAGAAGTCCGATTATTTTACCACGTGGGATTATTAAATTTATATTATCGAGAATTTTTTTATTATCAAAACACTTAGCTAAGTTTTTACATTCTAATAATTCCATTAATTTTTTCCTCCTTTTTCGTGCAAGTAATTAATAGCATCTTCTTTAGTAAATCCTAAATTTTTCATTTCAGCAAGATATATTTGAACTTTTTCATTTGCTAATTCTTTTTTTATTTTTTCGATTAATTTAGTATCATTTGTGACATATTTACCATTAGTTCTTTCAGTAAAAATAAGTTTTTCTTCTTCTAAAGCTGTTAATGCTTTTTGCATAGTATTTGGATTAACTTTACACTTTAAGGCAAAATCCCTAACTGATGGTAATTTTTCACCTGGTTCTATGTTCCCGGAAACAATAAGAACTTTTATTTGATGTGCTAATTGAGTATAAATAGGCCTATCATTGTCAAAAGTAAAGTTCATATAAATCACTCCTTATTGTATTACTTGCTTAATACAATAATACATAAAAGTGTTTCTCAAGTCAAGTATTAATTAGTTAATTTTAAGATGCTGGTTTATTTCAACTAGTTAATACTCAAGGAACACCAGAAGAAGCTTTATCTATTTGTAGAATTGCTTCTATTACTGTAACAAGTAGTACTTATAATGACGCAATTACTTATTTACCAGTTCCATCACCAGCACTAGAAGGTTGTGGTGCTAACTGTGAAGCAGCTGCTAGAAGTTATTTACCAGTAGGAACAACAAACGTAGATATCAACGCAGGAGGTCAAACAGTAGCACAAGGTGATGTATTAAGAAGCGAGTTTGGAATGGTTGTAATAGTAGGAAATGATAATAGTAATCCATCTTTTGTTTCACTTTGTCATGCTGAAACAATCAATAAATAATAAATAATCTACTAAAAAACCTATAAAGAATACTAATTAGTAAAATCTTTATAGGTTTATATTTTTATTAAATTTTTATTCTTACCATTTACCAAAGCTTTTATTGAATTAAAATTGTTTAATTCACTTAGTGATATTAATTTGTCAGATTTTACTAACAATTTTCCTTCAATACTTCTATGAGATTTTATATCTATTTTTAATTTTGTTTTATTTTTAGTTGTTTGGATTAAATAATCATAATATTTAAATTTCTTTAAAAGTTTTTGATTACTTATTTTAATATTTTTATTCTCTACTTTTCTAACAGGATAGGGATACATATGATGAATTATTCCATCTATTATAATTTCAGCTTCTTTTTTATTTTTGAAATACTTAGGAAACCACTTATAAGAATTTAATACTGCTTCAATTGGATGAGTCATTCCGTGTGTATCTGGATTAAAAACACTTGTTTTTTCATTGCTATTTTGCCAGGGGTTAGTATATAAATCATGGAATAGGGCTATTATTACAGAAATTTTAATATTTGCCTTTTTTAAAAAGTGAGTTTTATTATATTCTTTAGCGAGCACATAAGTTTTTATAGCATCTTTTATGATGTGTTCTCCAAGAGAAGTAGATCCGTGATGAGGAAATTCACTATTACATCTTTTCACAAATTCTTTATGATGAATAATAGGTTTTGCAATTTTATAAAATTCTTTTTGTTCAGTTATAGTTAAACCAGAATTAAGAAATAGATTAAATAAAATTCTATCTGATACTTTTTTCATATTCCACTCCTTTTTGCTTATTATAAATTTTTAGGGCTTTTCAGTCAAGTTTCATAACTAATATATTAGTTGATTTTAAATTATATAATTAGTTTCTTAGTAATATTACGAATATTATATATTAGAAAGGGTATGAAATAATAATGAGAAATAGAATGGATAATAGTTGAGATAAAAAAATGTAAATTTGATGGGAGTAATAACTCCTACTGTCCCAACTGCCTGATGTAATAAATCATCTATATATATTTTTAAATAGTAAAGTTCTATAAAATCTTTATATTTTTTGAATTTGTTGTTTCATTATATTTTTCTATGATAAAATATTATTGAGGTTGATTGCAATGGAAGAAATATTAGTAGATAAAAATGGTTATAAACAATTTTTTGAAGAATTAAAAAGATTAGAAGAATTAAGTTGTTCTAATTCAGCACTAGGTAGTGAAGCATATAAAAATGCTGTTGGTGATGGCTGGCACGACAATTTTGCTTTTGAGGAATCAATGAGAGAAAGCAGATCAATAGCAAAAAGGATTGGTGATTTATTATCAAAACAACAATATTTAAAAATTGTTGATGATAATGATAAAAAAGAAAATTTAGTTAATATTGGGGATAAGGTAAGTATAAATATAAAATACTCTGATGACGATATTGAAAATGAAGTGATAACATTAACAGGAAACTATATTCCTAATACTACTAATGAATTAAATGAAATATCTTTAAATAGTCCACTAGGAAAAGCGTTATTTAAAGCAAAAGTTGGGACATCAACATCTTACTTTGTTGGAAGTTCAGAGATATTTATAACTATTTTGGAGAAACTTAAATAATTAAATTGTAAAGTTTATAAATAAAAACAAACTGCATAAAGTACATTACATACGCAAAATAGGACAAAATACTTGATTTTTACAATAATGTATGTTAGCATATATGAGAAATTTTGGGAGGTGTATGTATGGAAAATATGGAGCCAATTTATTTAGACCAAAATGGTTATAATGAATATTTAAAGAAAATTGAAGAATTGAAAAAAGCAATTCAAGCAAACAATATAGGAAGAAAAGAAGCATTTGATGCTGGTGCTGGTGACGGTTGGGATTCCCCGGAGTTTGAAGAAATAGAAAGAACCAATATGAGATTAAGTGGTGAATTATGTAATATGTATGAAACACTAAATAGAATTGTTATCATTGAAAAGCATAACAATCAAGAAATGGTTGATATTGGTGATGTTATTGTAGCAGATATGATTTTCTCTCCAGATGATATGGAAGAAATGACATTTAAGCTAGTTGGAGCAAGTGGAGATTTTAATGCTGAAATTCAAGAAATTTCAATAAATAGTCCTTTAGGAAATGCTATTTATAAAAAGAAAATTGGAGATACTTGTTCTTATTCAGTAAATAACAAAAATTTTTCAGTTTTGCTAAAACAAAAAATAGATTTAACAAAGGAAAATGGTGCACTAGTAAAAAAATTAAAAAAATGATTTTTTATTGAGGTGTAATATGAGTAAAGTTAGTAATACTTTAACAATGTTAAGATTGTTAGAGAGTGGTAAAAAGTATTCAGTAAAGGAGTTAGCAGAAAAGTTAGAAGTTTCGCCAAGAATGATAAAATCATATAAAGAGGAATTAGAAAAATGCGGAATATATATTGATACTATTCTTGGTAGATATGGTGGTTATGTGTATCATAAAAAACATAATTACAATATATCTTTTGACTATTTAGATGTTGATGCAATAGAAAGTGTTATATATAAATTAGATCTTAAAGAACAACAAAAATTAAATATTACACTAGAAAAAATAAGATCAATAGTTATTTATTCAGCAGATGAAGAAAGAAATATTAAAATTGATAAAGAAGATTTACAGAAAAAATATAATATTATTTCAAGAGCAATCCAAGAACAAAATATACTAACCTTTAAATTTCACAACAAAAAAAGACGATTTCAACCCTTTTCATTCACGTACTATAAAGACTTTATTTATATTACTGGTTATTCAATAGATGAAAATGATATTAAAACCTTAAATTTAAGTGGAATTAATGATTTAAAAATGTGATTTTGTAAAAAAATCACATTTTTTTAATGGTACGATATATCGCACCTATAACTGTTATAATCTTTCTTGAAAGGAAAGTTCCCCTATGTTAATTGTTGGGGAAAAGGTAGTAAGATGAATAATTTATTTGTTTCTCTGTTATATCTTATAATTTCATTTTCCGCAACATTGGTAATATATAAAAAATTTGGAAAATTTGGATTATATAGCTGGATGTGTTTGTTAGTTGTTATCTGTAATATTCAAACGATTAAACTATCAGAAATATTTGGATTAACAATTTCATTAGGAAATATATCATACGGAGTTTTATTTCTTACAACTGATATTATAAGTGAAAAATATGGTAGAAGTTCAGCAACAACAGCAACAAATTTAAGTTTTATTTTTATGATATTATTTACTATCTTAATGTATTTGTTTCTGCAATATACACCATGTAATTCTGATTTTTCACAAGAGGCCTTTGAAACAATATTTAATTTTATCCCACGTATAACATTAGGAAGTTTAACTGCGTATTGTTTTAGTCAACGCTGTGATGTCTATTTATATGAAAAGTTAAAGAAGAAATATAATAAAGTTTGGATAAGTAATAATGTTAGCACAATAATTAGCCAAGTATTAGATACTACTATATTTGTTTTTATTGCATTTATAGGAACAATGAAACTTAATGAAATTATATCTTTAATGATTACTATGATAATTTTTAAATGGATCATAGCAATATTAGATACGCCATTTATGTTAATAACAACAAAAATAAAAAATAATACGGAATTGGAGTGATTAATTATGAAAAAATGTTTATTAAATGAAGAACAAAAATCATTAAAGTCAAATAACAAGATTGTAAAATTTGACTACGAGCATTATATTGACGCTTGTAAAGTTATGGCTGAGGAAATTAAAAAAAATTACAACTTAGATGAAGATAATATCGAATTAATAGGTATGGCTAGAGGCGGTTTACCTATGTTAGTTACGTTATCACATTTATTAGGAGTAAGAAAAGTATCAATGATTCAAACACAAATGAGTAATTCAGATAATTGCCACGATTACGGAAAATTTAGATATATGAGTGATAATATAGATAACTCTAAAAAAAAATGTATATTATTTGAAGACATAATTTATAAAGGAACAACTACAAATGGTGTTATTGATATATTAAAACAAAGAGGAAAAGAAGTTCTTGGGGTATATTCTTTGATAATTGATAATGGCTTCAAAGAAATTGAAATACCAAATAATGATGTAGATATTAAATATGCTTATGAAATAACAGAAGATGATTGGGTTTACTTTTTCTGGGAAACAGATTTAAGAGAAATAAAATAATAATTTAACATTTGGGAGGTGTTTATAATGATTGATACAAGAAATAATCCTATTGTAATTTCTGGCCCATCGGGTAGTGGGAAATCGGAACTTATAGAATATATCGAAAAGGAATATCCAACTTTTTTGGAAGCTACCGGAATAACAACTAGAGCTAAAAGAGAAATTGAAGTTGGAAGAATGTATTTTGTTAGTAAAGCAGAATTTGAAAATTTAATTTTAACAGATGGATTAATAGAATATTGTATTTATAATAATAATTACTACGGAGTACATAAAAGTGAATTTGAAAAGTTGAAAGAATATAACTTAATGTTTAATGTTGGTTATTCATCAGCAAAAGAAATTAAGAAAATATATGAGGATACTATTATGATTTATCTTATGCCACCAACAAAAGAAGAATTGCTACATAGATTAGGAGATCGTGGTGGGGAAAGATATTTATTAGGTATTCAAGAAACTATGAATTATGCTTTAAAATATGATTATTTATTATTATCATTGACTAATGATATTAAAACAACAACAGATGATTTTATGGATATTGTAAATCAAAAAGAAGAATCAAAACAAAAAAGATTAGTACTTGCTAAAAATAAAGATTTTATAACTAATTTTTATAAGGAAAGGCACCAAAAATGATTTATGAATTGAATTTAGATAATAAAGTAGAAGTCGGTAAAATTAAAGAATTTTTAGCAAACAACTTTGATTCTGATTATATGCAAAGTATTGAGTGGAACATTATTAGAAATGAAAAAACAAAGTATTTTATATACTATGTTGAAAATAACGAGATAATATGGAGCTGTAATTTACTAGAAAAAGAGAAAAATAATAATAAATATTTATATGCACCTAGAGGACCTGTATTAAAAAATTCTAATTTTAATTTAATAAATTTATTCTTAAAAAATATAAAAAAATGGATGTCATTAAAAAAATATACAACACTTGTAATTAATCCATATATAAATGAAATAGATTTAAAAAAGATTTCAAGCGAATATAATTATAGAATTACACCAAATAACGATTATAGTAATTTACTTGATTCTTGTAAATTAGCAATTATGGATATAATATTTGATGAAGAAGAACTTATAAAAAAACTACCAAGTAAATTTAGACAAAATACAAGGAGATCATATCGTAAAGAATTAATAAGTAAAATTTCAAAAGAAGTAGATTTAGATAATTTTTATAAACTATATATTCAAACATCAGAAAGACATAAATTTAATCCACATACTATTGAATATTTTAAAAAACTTATATCAACTTATAATGATAATTTAATTTTTTTAGAGGTTTGGTATAACAATATGCCCCTAGCAATGAGTATTGATATTATCCATAATAATAAGTTAATATATTTATACGGAGTTAGTTCAACTGAAAATAGAAATTTATTAGGAATGTATAATATGCAATGGGAAGCTATTAAGTATTGTATTAATAACAAATTACCAAAATATGATTTTGGCGGGGTATTCTGTGAAGAAAATGATATGGATAATAAGGATTATGGGTTATATAATTTTAAAAAGGGATATTGTTATAAAGGATTTATTGATATTGTTCCAGATATAACTTTTACTTTTGGAGGTAATAAAAATGATTAATGTAGTATTTGAAGGATCAACTGGTGCCGGAAAGACAACAATTATAAAAAAAATAAAAAAGATATACGATAAAAAATACAAAGTCGGAATAACAAATGATATAGATAAAAGTTCCCCACTATATAAAGTTATTAAAGCAATGTTTGATGATAACGCATTGGTATCATTAAAAGAAGATTTTAACACATTAAGATATGAGACATTAGTACAAGCAGCGGATTATTTGTTTTTAAGAGAGAAATTATATAGTGAAAATAATGATATAAATTTATTTGATAGAAATTACTGTTCTGTATATTCATATCAATCTGTATTATTAGAAAATAATATAAACAATTCACAAGAGTTTATGAATAATGTACTTTCTTGTATGAAGTCTGGTGAAAGAAAAATTGATTTATTGATATACTTTGATATAAATTTAAAAACATCTCTAAAACGTTCACAAGAAAGAGATAATAGAAAATTTACAAAGCAAGAAAAAGAAACATTCAAAAAGTTTAACGATAAATTAAAAGATTTTATTAGATATAATAATAGTGAATATAGTCTTTTAGTTATTGAAAATAATGATACAGAAGAAGAAATAATTAACAAAATAACAAAAAAAATTAATGAAATAATAGAAGATAAAAAGAAAACAGAAGATGATAAATGGTATGAATTATACAAGATAGATATAGAAGAATTTGATAAACCTGATGATTATATTGAATATAAACTTAAATATAAGAAAAAATTTATTAATAAAGTGATCCAATATGCCAAAAACAAAAAAGTAATTGAAATGGGTTGCGGTACTGGATTAATGGCAGGATATTTACAAAAGTTAGGACTAGATGTTATTGCACTTGATTTAAGTCAAGCAGTTTTAAATTATGCTTGCGAAGTAGCAAAACAATCAAATGTTATATTCCCTTGTAAATACGAACAAGGAGATATACTTAACTTAAAATATAAAGCAAATACTTTTGATGTATCATACAGTAATGGTGTTTTAGAGCATTTTACTGATGAAGAAATAATTGAAATTTTAAAGCAACAAATGAATATTTCTAAATATGTTATTTTTGGAATACCAAGTACATATTTTAATATGAACGAAAAAATGCTTGGCAATGAACGCGGACTAACATTAAAAGAATGGAAATCACTTATTGATAAAGCTGGTGGAAAGCTAGTAGAACAAACAAGTTTTCACTACTATAAGTTATACAGAAGAATATTTGAAGTAAAAAAATGGTTAAAACCTAAGGCCTTTTGGCTATTTGTAATAGAAAAAAGTAAAATTTAAAATGATAAAAACAAAAATTACCAATTATATGTTACAATTAAAGAAGAGGAGATGATATATGCTTATGAAAAAAATAACTTATGTGACTGGAAATTGGTCTAAAATAATGAGTGCTAAAAACATATTGGAGCCACTAGGAATTGAAGTTGATAATGTAAAAATGGAAACAACAGAGATTCAAGCTGACACTGTGGAAGAAGTTGCAATGCACTCTGCTAAAGAAGCAAGTGACAAATTAAAATGTGCGGTATTAAAAAACGATACAGGATTATACGTAGAAGCATTAGGTGGCTTCCCAGGACCATATACACATTATGTAGATGAAAGACTTGGCGAAGACGGACTATTAAAACTTCTTGAAGGAGTTGATAATAGAAATGCTTGTTTTATGGAAGCATTTGCATATTGTGAATACGGAAAAGATCCTATTGTATTTAAGTCTATTACCAAAGGAAAAATAGCAAAAGAAAAATCTGGTACGTATGGTTGGAGTTGGGATTTCATTTTCATACCAGACGGTTATGAGAAGACAATGGGAAATTATCCAGATGAAGAAAGATGCCACGTTTGGAATACCGATGCTTATACAGAATTAGCTGATTACTTGAAAAACAAGGAAGATTAATAAAATGGAAGAAATAGGTTGTCATTTTAAATTTGAAAAAATAATTGGTAATATTTATCACGATACAAATTTACTACTAAGTTCTGGTAGAAATTGTCTAAAATATATTATTAATGAAAGAAATATAACAACATTATTTCTTCCATATTTCTTATGTGAATCATTAAGTGAAGTTGCTATATCTGAAAATGTAAAAATAGAATTTTACCATATTGATAATAATTTTATGCCATTAGATATAGATGAAAACAAACTAAATGACACAACCTATATTTACTTTGTAAATTATTATGGATTATTTAAAGATAATATTCAAAAAATTATTGATAAATATAAATATGTAATAGTTGATAATACTCACGACTTTTTTAATAAAGACAATTACAGTGTAGATGTCATATACAATTATAGAAAATATTTTGGAGTTCCTGATGGAGCTTGTATAGTTAGTAATGATTTACTTTCTAATTCTAATTATTCAAAAGGTAAAAGTTTAGATAAAGTGATTGAGATGATATCAAGAGATGAAACAGGGCAATACTTCCATTATCCAACTTTTTTAGAAGCAGATAAACATTTTAGAAATGAAGATTTATGCTATATGTCTAATTTCACTGAAAACTATTTACGTGCAATAGATTATGAAACAGTACTAAAAAATAGATTAAGAAATTATGAGATGCTTTATGAATCACTAAAAAAATATAATCAATTAGATTTATCTTCGAAACAGTTAACATATATGTATCCACTATTTGTATCTGATGGTGAATCTTTAAGAGCTTACTTAAAATCTAATAATATCTACTCATTAAGGTTATGGGCTAATATAAATTGGAATGGTGCTAATACAGATGAAATAACAAAAGCAGATAATATGGTTTTATTACCAATAGATCAACGTTATTCAGATAATGAAATGGAATACATTGCAAGTGTAATTGATAAATATTATTCAAATAATCATAATAAAAGTAAAATTTTAGTCAGGGGGAAATAATGAAAGAAAAAAAGAAGAAAACATTTGACTTGGTTTCAAGTAATGAGGAAGTCAATAGTGTTTTAAACAATATGAAATCAAACTCTAAAGTATATTTAAAATTGATAACAGGATTACAACTACTAGGTAATTTTGAAGGAAAAACAGAGATTGATTTCTACGATAAAATAGATGAAGATAAAGAAAAAAAATAAGACTTTGGTCTACTGATTCTGATGATAATCTATTTGTATTTTATGGATTTTCTTCAGATAGAAAAGACTTACTAAAAATCATAAAAGAAACAAATGAAGAAGCGTTAGAATATGATTTAATTTTAGCAAAAAAATTCAATCTTAATTCTAATAATATAAATTTTACAAGATTTAATCGCAGTTATGGTTTTAAATTTTGAAGATTAATAACTGATAGTAATAACTTTTATAGTTTGTTTTTAAGAGATGACATCGGTTATCAAATACAAGGAGATTTGAGGACAGACATAGTAAAGGAATTATTAAGTGAATTAAATAAATTAGAAAACTTGCCAAAACTCACTGATTACTTAGACATTTTTGAAAGAATTTTAACTGTTAAAGATATACATTTCTCTACGCTATCAATATCAGCATTTAAAGATTTTGAAAATGTTGGTTCTTTTCAAATAAATGATGAAAAGTCAAAAAGCTTAACATTAAAAAAATAAAACAAGTCAACCGGCTTGTTTTGTTGTATTAATAAGGGAATATGCTTGAAATTACAATTAACTCTATTAGATGATTTGTTTTATCTAGGAACCGGGCCAACGGGATCAATTGCAAACACTCCTTCTTGCTTGTGTGTAGCACAAATGCGAAATATTATTGAACAAATAATTTCTTTATATCCAGATGATAATTTAATAGTAGCTATGGAAAGTGGAAACAATGCAAGTGGTAGACCTGGATCTTTAATACCAGGACCTGATACCAATCCAGATGCTGGTTTATTTCAACTAGTTAATACTCAAGGAACACCAGAAGAAGCTTTATCTATTTGTAGAATTGCTTCTATTACTGTAACAAGTAGTACTTATAATGACGCAATTACTTATTTACCAGTTCCATCACCAGCACTAGAAGGTTGTGGTGCTAACTGTGAAGCAGCTGCTAGAAGTTATTTACCAGTAGGAACAACAAACGTAGATATCAACGCAGGAGGTCAAACAGTAGCACAAGGTGATGTATTAAGAAGCGAGTTTGGAATGGTTGTAATAGTAGGAAATGATAATAGTAATCCATCTTTTGTTTCACTTTGTCATGCTGAAACAATCAATAAATAATAAATAATCTACTAAAAAACCTATAAAGAATACTAATTAGTAAAATCTTTATAGGTTTATATTTTTATTAAATTTTTATTCTTACCATTTACCAAAGCTTTTATTGAATTAAAATTGTTTAATTCACTTAGTGATATTAATTTGTCAGATTTTACTAACAATTTTCCTTCAATACTTCTATGAGATTTTATATCTATTTTTAATTTTGTTTTATTTTTAGTTGTTTGGATTAAATAATCATAATATTTAAATTTCTTTAAAAGTTTTTGATTACTTATTTTAATATTTTTATTCTCTACTTTTCTAACAGGATAGGGATACATATGATGAATTATTCCATCTATTATAATTTCAGCTTCTTTTTTATTTTTGAAATACTTAGGAAACCACTTATAAGAATTTAATACTGCTTCAATTGGATGAGTCATTCCGTGTGTATCTGGATTAAAAACACTTGTTTTTTCATTGCTATTTTGCCAGGGGTTAGTATATAAATCATGGAATAGGGCTATTATTACAGAAATTTTAATATTTGCCTTTTTTAAAAAGTGAGTTTTATTATATTCTTTAGCGAGCACATAAGTTTTTATAGCATCTTTTATGATGTGTTCTCCAAGAGAAGTAGATCCGTGATGAGGAAATTCACTATTACATCTTTTCACAAATTCTTTATGATGAATAATAGGTTTTGCAATTTTATAAAATTCTTTTTGTTCAGTTATAGTTAAACCAGAATTAAGAAATAGATTAAATAAAATTCTATCTGATACTTTTTTCATATTCCACTCCTTTTTGCTTATTATAAATTTTTAGGGCTTTTCAGTCAAGTTTCATAACTAATATATGCCTTTTAATTTTTAATATTATCTTTATAATTATCACATATTATTTAATAGGTGATTTATATGTATAATTTAAATGATGCATTATATGCTTCGAAAGTTTTAGGAATAGATTTTTCTAAATTTAGTAAAGAAGAATTTTTAGAAGGAATAAATATTGAAAGTGAGCATGGAAAAATAAATGAAGTTACTAATATTACTGATGATGATTTAATTAAAACTTCGAAAATAGCTCTTGCGCATCTTAATGAATTTCCTAATTATTACAATAAAGACTATGGTCTTCGAACTTTTGAAGAATTTTTGAAAACAAAAAATACCAAATAGGTATTTTATTCGTAAAGTCCAATTGCTTCACTTATTGGAAGTGAAAAGACTATTCCACCACCTTTAGTTTTTAATCCTGTTTCTTTTATTATTGCATTCATTATATCATTTTTTATTTTTTTATCTGCGACTATTAGAACTACATCTTTTTCAGGTTCTATTGAAAAGCCTAAAAATTGTCTTTTAGAGTTTTTTTGAAATAGGCTTCTTCCTCTTAAAAGAGTACCTCCACCTGCACCAGCTTTTTTAGCAGTATTCATTACACTTTCTGAATATCCTTCTGTTACAATAGTAACTATTAAATGATATTCTTTATTTTTGGAAACTTCACTTTTCTTTTCATCTTTTTTCATAATTTCCTCCTTGGAACTTTTAAATTTTTCTTCGATATATTTAGTAGAGCTAGAAAGTGGTACTGTAAAACATATACCATTTCCTGGTTTATCAAGTTCAAAATTTGTTTTAATATCTTCTAGAATTTCTTTTTTATGTTTTCTGTTAATAAGTGAAAAGTAGACATATTTTTTTACTTCTTCTAAACCAAAATATTCTAAAACAGAACTTGATGCTGTTCCCTCACCATATGTTGTTATATTAAAGGGCATATCATATTTATTATATAGTGGTTTAATTATTTTGTCTTCTTTTTCATTAGAAATTAAACATAATAATTCAATCATAAAGCATTCCTCCATTCGTATTCCACAATGTTTTCATCAATGTTTTTAAGTATTTCTTGTTTTGTTTTAATTTTAAAGACTATACCAAGTAGTTGGACTGTAAGAAGAGGGGATAGTGCTATAAAAGAAATAAGTCCAAAAGCATCTAACATTATATTTCCATTTAAACTTTCACAAAGTCCTATTAGAAGCGGAAGAATAAAACTTGCAGTAAGTGGACCGCATACGGATCCTCCAGCATCAAACGATACGGCTGTAAACATTTTTGGTGTAATAAAAGTAAGTAGTAAGGCAATGCCATACCCAATTAACAAGAAATAAGTAATAGGTATTTGATAAATAATTCTTAATATGGATAGAAGAATTGCTATGGAAACTCCGATTGAAATAGATATTTTCATTATATTTTTTGAAATTGATCCTTCAGTTATTTCTTCAACTTCGTTGGTTAAAATTTTTATCGCAGGTTCTGCAAATACTACTAGGAAACCAATTATAATGCCAAAAGGAATAATTATATTTATTAAATTAAAATTACCAAAACTTTCTCCAAGTAAGAAACCAGTTTTCATAAAACCTACATTAACTCCGGTTAAAAATAAGCAAAGTCCAGTAAAAGTAGCAATAAGTCCAACAATTATTTTTCTAGTTTGTTTTTTTGTAAAATCCTTTTTAAATAATAGTTTTAATATTATAAATAGTGCAATAATTGGACTAATAGAAGTAGCAATCTCTTTAAAACAATCTATAAATTTATCAATATACTGAATAATAATAGGACTATTATTTAGATAGATAGAGGTATCATAACTATTTGAACCGGTAAAAAGCATTCCTAAAATTAAAACGGTAAGTTTAGGTCCGATGGTACAAAGAGCAATAAGTCCAAATGTATCAGTTTTAGTATTGCTATCAGTTCTAAATGAAGTAAGACCAATTCCTAGTGCTAAAATAAATGGAACACTTATCGGTCCAGTTGTAACTCCACTTGAATCAAACGATACAGGAATAAATTCAGTTGGTACAAAAAACATAAGTGTAAATATTAAACTGTAACATACAATAAGAATTGTTCTTAAACTTAATTTAAATAGTATTTTCATAACTGCTAAAGTAAGAAGTATTCCAACTCCAATACTAACAGCAAGTATTAAAGTAGTACTAGGTATACTCGTTATTTGATCTGCTAAAACTCTTAAATCTGGTTCTGCTAAAGTAATTATTATTCCAATAATAAGAGTTATTATTAGAATAAAAATAGTTTTTTTACTTTGAATAAGTTTATTACCAAGTTTTTTCTCCAATCATCATCATAGATATATCAGCACCAAAAGTAAATAAACTAATTCCTATTATCAAAAGAATAGAGCTAATAATAAAAGATCCAATTGTTCCAGAATCAAAACCAAATATTATTGCAATGATAGTAACAATTATACAAATAGGAACTACCGCAATTGTTGTCTCTTTAAAGCTTTTTACAAAATTTTCTATCATAAGTATCACCTAGTATTATTTTAACATGAATTTAAATAAAGGAGAAGAATTTTATTGTTAAAAATAAAATAAAGATATATAATTATATTTGATAGTAGGTGTTGTTTATGAAAAAAGAAATAGAAAAATTAGAGAAAAAAGAGATTCTATCTTATAAAGAATTAGAAACTATATTTAATGGTTATTTATATAATAAAATATCTGATGAGGAAATGACAAAAGTTTTGAAACTTATATGTAATAATGGTCTTTCGGAAGGAGAAGTATTTGATTTAACAGATATATTTATCAAAAGTGGAGAAGTTTATCCTAAAAACTCATCTTTTATAGATAAACATTCTACGGGAGGAGTTGGGGATAAAACTACTTTAATAGTACTTCCTATTTTGGCAAGCCTTGGTGTTAAAATATCTAAAATGAGTGGAAAAGCGCTTGGGTATACAGGTGGTACTATTGATAAGTTAAATAGTATTGGTGTTAAGACTAGTTTGACAAAAGAAGAGTTCTATAATTCAATTGGAAAGAATAATATGGTCATAGCAGAAGGAACTTCTAATCTTTGTCCTTTAGATAAGAAAGTTTATGCTTTAAGAGATGTTACAGGGACTACTAAATCTGTTCCTTTAATTGCAGTTAGTATTATGAGTAAGAAAATAGCAAGTGGAGCAGGAAAGATTTTAATAGATATAAAAGTTGGAAAAGGGGCTTTGATTGAAAATAAAAAACAAGCAAGAGAACTTGCTGATCTTATGATAAAAATAGGTAAAAAATATGATAGAGAAGTTGTTTGTATGTTATCTAGAATGGATAATCCTTTGGGAAGTAATGTTGGAAACAAAATAGAAGTTTTAGAGGTTATTGATATTTTAAAAAATGGTAAACGTAATGATTTGAGTTTTTTATGTATTGAAATGGCTAGTATTATGTATACAATGAGTAAAAAGGTAAGTATTGAAAAGGCTAAAGAAAAAGTTTTAATGACTTTAGAAAATGGAAAAGCTTATGAATTTTTTTTAAAGTTTATAGAGGGACAAGGTGGAAAAATAGAAGAAACTTTGCCAGAACCGGTTTTAATTGAAGCTAAAAAAAGTGGTTATATTAAAAGTATTAATAGTATGATAATAGGATCTTGTTCAATGACTCTTGGTGCTGGAAGAGTGAAAAAAGATGATAAAATAGATTATTCTGCGGGAATTGTTTTAGATAAAATTTCAGGAGATTACGTTAAAAAAGGTGATGTTATATGCAAACTTTATGGTAAAAAAATTGATTATAATAGAGTTTATCAATCTTATAAATTTTCTAAAATTAAGCCTCTTTATAAAAGAATAATTATTGATGTTATTAGATAATTTGTAATAAAATAAGTACTTGTGTTTTTATGTTTTTGAGTAAATAATAGTGGATTTTTAAGGTAATTATATGTCTTATGCAGATAAGGATAAAATTGTTGACTTATTCTTATTACTATGATAAAATCTTATATGTTTAAGGCTTCTATTAGCTTTAAACCACATTGAAAAGGTAAAAGTTCTTTTATAGACACCTTAAAAGTGAGTCTTAGGTTATAGAAGGAGGTATGTATGAAAGCAATTATTAAAACTGGTGGAAAACAATATTTAGTTGAAGAAGGTTCAATAATATATGTTGAAAAGCTTAATACTGAAGAAAATAAAAATGTTGTTTTTGATGAAGTATTGATGCTAGATGGAAGTTTTGGTAATCCTTTAGTTGAGGGTGCAAAAGTTACTGGTAAGGTTTTAAAACATGGAAAAAATAAAAAGATTAGAATCTTTAAGTATGTTAACAAAAAGAAAAGCACTCGTAAATCACAAGGTCATCGTCAACCTTATACTAAAGTTGAAATTACTAAAATAAATGGATAATTAATATGATTAAGATAGAAGTAACTAGAAAAAATGGGAATGTAAAACAAGTATGTTTTAAAGGTCATGCTTTGTATGATGAATATGGTAAAGATATTGTATGTTCTGCGGTAAGTAGTATTGTAATTACTACTATAAATGCTATTTTAAGTATTAACGATAAGGCAATTTCTTATAGTGAAAATCCTTTAATTATAGAAGTTTTAAATAATGATGAAATTACTTATAAATTAATAAATAATATGATTTCTTTACTGAAAGAATTAGAGTGTGACTATCCAGACAATATTAAATTTTTATAGGAGGAATATTTATGATGAAATTAAATATCCAATTATTTGCTCATAAAAAAGGTGGAGGTTCTACTTCAAATGGTAGAGATTCTGCTGGACGTAGATTAGGTGCTAAACTTGCAGATGGACAAATGGCAAAAGCAGGAGCAATTATTTATCGTCAAAGAGGAACAAGAATCCATCCAGGGGTAAATGTTGGAATAGGAAATGATCATACTTTATATGCTAAAATTGATGGTATAGTTAAGTATGAAAGATTAGGAAGAGATAGAAAACAAGTAAGTGTATATGAAAAATAATACATTTACTTTTTTTGTGTTGTGAGAAAGTTATTGTAGTTTAAAAACTAAAAATGCTCTCTTGATAGAACTATTAATTTATGTTAAAATAAAGCCAGTAAAGGAGGCCTGTTATGGAAAAAATTAAATTATTGATAAAATTATTTATTTGTTTTATTGCAATGCTTTTAACAATCTATTTTATTTATGAATACTATAATGATAAAAAAATTGATACAACATTAGAATATACAATGTCTGAAAAGAAAAATGAACTTAACATGATTTCAAATTTAAAAGAACAGTATAATAATAATGACATCAAAGCATTTCTAGAAATACCAAGTGTTTTATCGCTTCCTATTGTTCAAAGTGATGATAATGATTACTATCTTAACCACAATATATATCAAGAAACAGTTAAAGCTGGAACACCATTTTTAGATTACAGAATAAACTCATTAGAAGAAAGAAAACTTCTTATTTATGGACACAACAGCACTTATAGGACTCTGCCATTCACAAGCTTGTTAAATTATCAAGATAAAAAGTTTTTTACTAAGCACCCAGAAATATATCTATACACAGAAAATGATAAAAAAACTTATAAAATATTCTCAGTTTATATTGAAGACGAAGATTTTGATTATGTTAATTTAAAAAACTTTAATGGTCTTACTTTTTACGAACACATATTAAAACTAGAAGATAAGTCTTTATATGATACTGGAGTAATTTTAAATGAAAATTCTAATATTTTGATACTTCAAACATGTAGCTTTGATAACACTGAAAGTGGTTCAAATTATTTACTAGTAATGGGAGTGCTTCAGTAATATGAAAAAAATAGTTATAATTGGCGGAGGAATTTCAGGGTTTACTTCTGCGATAAATGCCAAAACAAATAATAACGAAGTAATTATTTTAGAAGGACAAGACAAACCTCTAAAAAAGCTTTTAATAACAGGAAATGGAAAATGTAATTATTTTAATGAAGAATTCATTTTTTCAAAATATCATTCATTTAATGAAGAACTCTTAAAAAATATAATCTCTTTAGAAAATAAAAATAAAATACTTACTTTTTTTAAAAGTATCGGTATAATATCAAGAATAAAAGAAAACTATTATTATCCTTATTCCAACCAGGCCATAAGTGTCAAGAATTCATTTTTGAAAGAAATAGAAAATAAAAACATAAAATTAAAATTAAACTCTTATGTTAAAGATATAAAAAAAGAAAATGATAAATTTCTAGTCTATTATAATGATGATGTTCTTGTATGTGATGAACTAATCATAAGTACAGGAGGAAAAAGTTATCCAAAAACAGGATCAGATGGTTCAGGATACAATTTATCTAAAAAACTAGGACATACAATAAATAAAATACTTCCTGCACTTGTAGGTTTAAAATGTAAAGAACCATTCTTGAAAAAACTAAACGGTGTAAGAAGTAATGCTACTGTTAGTTTATTTATAAATGATAAATTAATAAAAAGCGAAATAGGAGAAGTTCAATTTACAAATTATGGACTAAGTGGAATATGTATTTTCAATTTAAGTAGCATAGCAAGCCGTAGTATTAGTGAAAATAAAAAGGTAAAGATAAGTATTAATTTCTTAGATAAATTAAAAATAAAAAATAAAAAATCTTTTCAAGAATTTATTCTTTCTAGTGAATATAACTTCAAAAAAGAAAAAGTATCTTATTTTTTAGATAATTTACTTAATTATAAACTTACTAATGTAATTTTAGAAAAAACCAAAATAGAAAGAAATAAACTTGTTTCAAAACTTAGTGATAATGAAATAAATATGCTTTTTGAAAATCTCTTTTCTTTTACTATGAATATAATAGATACAAATAATTTTGAATCTGCTCAAATTACTTCTGGAGGAGTATCTCTTTACGAAATTAATCCTTTAACTTTTGAATCAAAAATAGTTTCTAATCTTTATTTAACAGGAGAAGTTTTAGATATTGATGGTGATTGTGGAGGTTACAATATTTCCTTTGCAGTACTAAGTGGTATTCTAGCAGGAGAAAGTGTGAAAAAAAATGATTAGAGTAAAAAATATATTTTTACCAGTTTCCTTTGATGAGCAAAACTTGAAAAAAGAAACTGCTAAAAAACTAAAAATAAAAGAAGACATGATTCAAAAAATAAAAATAAATCATAAATCTTTAGATGCTAGAAAAAATAAAGAAATTCACTATGTGTATGAAGTAGACGTCTTGCTAAAAAACGAAGAAAAATTCTTAAATAAAAGAAAGTTTCCCTTTGTATCCATTACACCTTCAGAAGAATATACGTTTAGTTATCCAAAAAACATCAAACTAACAAAAAGACCTATAATTATTGGTGCAGGACCTGCAGGACTTTTTTGTAGTTATCTTTTAGCAGAAGCAGGACTTAATCCGATTATAATTGAAAGAGGAGAAAAGGTAGAAGAAAGAGAAAAAACAGTAGAATTGTTTTGGAAAAAAGGAATATTAAACGAAAACTCAAATGTACAATTTGGTGAAGGAGGAGCAGGTACTTTTTCAGATGGAAAATTAAACACATTAGTAAAAGACAAATCTTTTAGAATGAAAAAAGTGTTTGAAATATTTATATCCTGCGGAGCTCCTGAAGAAATAATGTATATCAAAAATCCCCATATTGGAACAGATATATTAAAAAAAGTAGTTAAAAATATGAGAAAAAAAATAATAGAAATGGGCGGAGAATTTAGATTTAACACAACTTTAACTGACTTAATAATAGAAAATGAATCTGTTAAAGGAGTAATTTTAAATGAAACTGAAAAAATAGAGTGTGATAATTTAGTTCTCGCAATAGGGCATAGTGCAAGAAAAACCTTTAGGATGTTACATGAAAAAGGACTTTTAATGACAAATAAACCTTTTGCAGTAGGACTTAGAATTATTCACAAACAGGAAATGATAAATGACAACCAGTATCGAAACATCAAAAGTATAAATCTAGGTTCCGCTAGTTATAAATTAACTTATAATACCAAAGATAAAAGAGGAGTATATTCTTTTTGTATGTGTCCTGGAGGATACGTAGTAAATGCTTCTTCTGAAAAAGGCATGCTTGCTATTAATGGAATGAGTAATTATAAAAGAGATAGTGGTTATGCTAACAGTGCCATTGTAGTAACAGTTTCAAGTAATGACTTTGGAGAGGATATTTTTTCTGGTATGAATTTTCAAGAAAAATTAGAAGAAAAAGCTTATTTATTAGGAAAAGGTAATATTCCTTGTCAGTATTTTAAAGATTACAAAAATGGCTATGTTTCTCTAAAAAAAGATAGTATTTCTTCTGTTAAAGGAGATTATGTTTTTTGTGATTTAAATGAGCTATTTCCAAAATATATAAATAATTCAATAAAAGAAGGAATAAATAAGTTTGGAGAAAAGATTAAAGGTTTTAATAATGATGATGCTCTTTTATTAGGAGTAGAGTCTAGAACTTCTTCTCCAATTAGAATCTTTAGAAATGACAAACTAATGTCAAATGTTAAAGGAATATATCCATGCGGAGAAGGAGCAGGATACGCTGGAGGTATTACTACTTCTGCGATGGATGGTATAAAAGTTTTTGAGGAAATTATAAATAAAATAATTTAATTTAATTAATTGCATATAATGTTATGTACGTAAAAAACGCAACAAATACGCAAAAACATTAAAAGTTAAAATAAAATAATTGACAATTAAAAGAAAAAATAATAAAATAAAGTCAAATTTCGCAACTAATATGCGAATTTAAAAATATTCATAAAAAAAGGAGGAAATTTTAATGAATATAAATGATTTAAAAGAAATGAAAAAGAAGCTTGCAGCTCTATCAGTTGCAGGAACAATGGCAGCTTCAGCAGTAGGATTTGGTGTAGCAGAAGTATATGCTGATGAAACAACCCCAGAAGGTATTAAAACAGAAGAGGAAACAGACTACTCTTATACATCTGAAATGACTACTGACAAAGAAAAAGTAGAAAACTGGTTAGAAGAAAAAGAAAATATTTTAAAAGATGATTATGAAATAACAGAAAAGAAGATAGTTGAAGTAGAAAATCAAGTAATTAGTACTGAAGAAAAAGAAATAAACGAAAGTTTTGATACAGAAGAGTCTGCTAAAGAAAGAAAAGATGAAATAGAAAAAGGAGATATTAAAGATTCAACTCTTTCTATAGAAAAAAAACCTGCAGTAAACGAAGAAGTTAATGAAACTTTTGATACAGAAAAAGAGGCTTTAGAATTTGCTAAAGAATACAAAGAAAAGTATAACTCTGATTTATCTGTATCTGAAATTTACAGCAATTGGGTTTCAAATGGAACTATAAAAGTAAAAGAACTTTCAGGACTTACTGAAGAAGAAAGAGATAAAGAAATAGAGAAAATAACTAAAGAAATAGAAAACTCTAATACTGATACTATTAGATATGAAGTATCTATAACAAAAACTTCTAAAACTGAAAAGGTTTACATAAAAGATAACGTTACTAATGAAACTAAAGTATTTAATTCTTTAGAAGAAGCAAATAACTTTATAGATACTCTTAAACTTTCAGAAAATGAAAATATTAAAGTAGAAATCAGTGGTCCTAAAACAAATAAAGTTTTAGTGGGATCAGAAACATCTAAAATAGAAGAAGTTTTTGCTAGTGAAGAAGAACTTAATGAATATATCAAACAATTGGAAGAACAAGGATATACATTAAGCGATATTACTAAAAAAGAAGTAGTAACACAAGAAACAGAAAAAGTTCCAACTGGAAAAGTTGTTGTAAAAAACTCTCAAAAACTTAACTCAAGTAGTAAATATGAAGTAACTGCTAATTATATTATGATAAAACAAGCAAGCGGTAATATTGCTATTTGGACTAATGATGAGTTAACAACTGAAGAACAAGAGTCATTTAAAGATTCTTGGTTTGCAGGAAATTATGATGGCTCAATAAAAAAAGATGTTAATGTTTACTTCATCTTTGGTGAAGGAGAAAAAGATTTATCTTACATAGGAAATGGATGGGGATCTTATAATATAAGTGCAAAAGAAGATAAAATTATAATGACTTGTGATAGTAATAAAATTTCTCATTTAAATTATGGTAACTTTGAACAAGAATATACAGAAAAAAAGGTTGATGTAACTAAGTATGCTGTTTTAGGTAACAAAACTATGAATAATTATAAAGATGAATACTCAGTTGATTACAAAAAAACTGAAAAGATGTATGAAGATCAAACAACTTATGGAGCAGTAATTAATAAAGAAGAATTTACAAGAGATAAAAAATATCAAGTAAATGGTTCTTATGAATTAGAAAAAGAAGTATGGATTCTATCTGGAAAATATATCCAAAACAACAGAGGTTCTTTATTCTATGGTCTTATTAAAGCAAAAGATAAAGATATAGAAGACCCAGTTATAGAAAACGACGACAAAACAGTTACAGAAGACCCAGTTATAGAAAACGTTGACAAAAAAGTTAGAGAAGAGATAAAAGACGAAAATCCTAAAACAGGAGATGATAATAACTTAGCCCTACCTTTATCAATGGCAGGAGCATCTCTTTTAGGAGCAGGAATTGCTTTAGGAAGAAGTCGTAAAAGAATATAAAACCAAAAAGAACTTACAAGTAGCTAAGCTTACTATGAGTTCTTTTTTTTTCTAAAAATAAATCTTTTTTATTTTTTCTTGTATATTGTAAAAATATATACTATAATTTTATTAGAATAAAGGGGTATTTAAAATGAAGAATGTATTAAATAAAGATAATTTTATGAAATTAAATCTTTTAATGAAAAGTTTATGTATTTTTGGCTTTGCTTTTATAATAATAGGAATTGTATTTGTAATTCTTTCTTTTAATCGTGAAATTCTTGATGATAAATATATAATAAAAAAAGTTACAGAATATACCTCTAGTAATAACAAAAAACTTGCTAATGGTGAAATGAATGCTTTAAAAGATATTGAATATATAGGAAATGGTAGTTATAAAGTTACTTATACAAATTATGCTAAGAAAAATAGTAATAAAAACTTAATTGAAGATGGATCTTGTTTTTACATAACAGATATGTTAGGTAAAGGGTACGAACTTAGTTCTACTAAAATTAAGATAAATAATAAAGATTATAAGTTAGAAGATAACATAATATCTAGTAATGAAGGAATAAATATTAGCTATGAAAATAATGTTATAAATATAGAAATTCCAAACACATTATTATTTACTAAGAATACTATTGAAGTTTATATTAAATTAGTAGAAAGAGATGTTAATACAAAATATTATACTTCACAAGAAGCATATTATAGTTTTATTCCTAGTATAGATAATGATTTTTATAATAAAAAAACAATGCAATCTTATGTGATTGATGGTTTTGGATATATAGAATTAGAAGAAAAGTAGGTGTAAATACTATGAAGAAATTATTTAGAAGTGCAAACAAATGTTCGTTTTTTTGGGGGGTCAAGTTTAACTAAAAACCCTATAGATAAAGGGAATAATATAAGAAAGATAGTAACAGTTTCTCTAATAGTAATATTACTTATGCTTTGTACAGGCATAAGTTTTGCTGTGTGGAATTATAGCTTTCTAGGAGAAACAAACACCTTAGAAACTGGAGAAGTGTCTTTAGAACTTTTAGAAAGTAATACAAACTTAATAAATTTAACTAATCAGTTACCAATGAGTGATAGTGAAGGTAAAACTTTAGAAACATTCGACTTTACAGTAATAACAAAAGCAAGTAGAGATATGGAACTTGAGTATGAAATAAAAATAGAAAAACTAAGTACAGATACAGGATATACATCTTTAAATGATAATGAAGTAAAGGTTTATTTAACAGATTATGATAATAATCAGTTAGTAAGCCCAGTTAAAATAAGTGATTTAAGTAATTATTCATTATATAGTAAAGTAAATACTCATAGTAAAACAATTACTGAAATAAAAGATAAATATAAACTTAGAGTATGGATAGATAGTGAAGTTGATGCAAGTAAGTTTTATGATGAAAACACGGATTCAGTAAGAACTTATCAATATAAATTTAAGATAGGAGTAACAGGTGGAGAATTTACTGTTTCGATTCCAGCAGTAACAATGTTAACAGCAAAAGTAGGAGAAAGTGGACTTGAAGAAGTAATACATCCAGCTGACAGTACTCTTCAAATTGGAGCAACTGAAGATATAACAGAATTTAGATTTCGTGGTGGAGATACGACAGTAACTAACAATTATGTATATTTTAATTGTACAGATATAAATAATCAATCAGCTGATACATGTGAACTATATAGAATAATTGGACTATTCCCAACAGATGATGGGACAGGAAGAATAGAAAATAGAATAAAACTAATAAAAGCAGAAAACTATGGTAATAATTTTTGGAATGAAAATGGGACAAATAACTGGGCAGAACCTGCAACACTTAATACAGAATTTAATACTACATATTGGGGAACAATAAATGAAAAATATCAAGCACTTGTTGGAAATGCTAAATATTATCTTGGAGGATACACAACTACAGATGTAAAAACTAGTGCAATGTATGAATATGAAAGAAAAAGTGAGGGAACAGACTATTACTATAGTGGAAACCCAACAAACTGGACAGGAAAATTAGCACTAATGTACGCAAGTGATTATGGATATGGAGCAAATAGTACATGTAGTGAAAGTACAACACTTTATAATTATGAAACAAATTCGTGTCCAGATAATAACTGGTTATATTTAACAACCAATGAATGGCTACTGCCGCAGAATTCGAGCAATTCCTACATCGCGTTCGATGTCTCTTCGAATGGCTTTGTCAGCAGCAGCTTTGTCGTTAACAACCTCAGCTCTGCGGTTCGCCCAGTCTTTTATTTAAAATCTGACGCAAAGTTTAATGATAAAGGAGATGGCTCTCAAGAAAATCCGTATCAATTGATGGAGAGATAAGGTGAACTGTACATACAAGAAATATTAACTATAAATAAATCTTGTATACCTAAAGATTTAATTTTCGACATAGTTCTAAATATTTTTAAAATATAATCTATATGGTGGTTATTTTGAAAATATATTTAGACTATGTTTTTTTGATTAATTTTTTATTTGATTTTATTCTTTTATTAGGAATATCTATTATTTTAAAAAGAAATGTATCTAAACTTAGATTTATTTTAGGATCAGTTTTTGGAGGTTTTTCTTTTTTTATTATATTTTTAAATGTTTCATCTCTTTCTTTTTTTCTTATAAAAATGTTTTTAGGACTTCTTATGGTAATAATTACTTTTTCTTATAAAAATTTAAAGTATACTTTGAATAATTTTATTTATTTAATCATATTATCAGTATTAATGGGAGGTATTTTATATTTAACTAATATAGAGTTTGGTTATTCTCATGTTGGAATGCTTTTCTTTACTAATGGGAAGAGTTTAAATCTTATTATTTTAATATTTTTAGGATTATTAATGATACTTATTTATGCTAAAATAGTAAGAAAAGTAAAAAGAGAAAGTACTAAGTTTTTTAAAACGACTTTGTTTATTTATAATAAAGAGATTAAACTTACTGGATATTTAGATACTGGAAATAGTCTTATGTATTTTAATAAACCTGTTGTTATTTTGAATAAGAATATTAGTATTAATGTTTCAGATAAGAAAATCTATTATGTTCCATTTACTACTATTAATGGAAATGGTGTTATGAAGTGTATTAAACTTGATAAGATTTTTGTGGAAGATAAGGGTTTTTTTGAAAATGTATTTTTGGCTCTTTCAAATGACAAATTTCATCTTGGGGGTGCTGATATAATTTTAAATGTAAATTTATTTAAGGAAGGGGATACTTATGAATAGGCTACTAAATTTAATTAAAAAGTTGTTTAAAGGTGGAAATGTATTTTTTGTTGGAGCGACAGATATTCTTCCTCCACCACTTAGTATGGAAGAAGAAGACTATTTTTTAGAATTAAAAGAAAAGGGTGATAAGCATGCAAAAGATAAGCTTATTGAACATAATCTTCGTTTAGTGGTTTTTCTTGCTAAAAGATATGAAAATACTAAAGTTGATTTAGAGGATCTAGTTAGTATTGGTTCAATTGGACTTATTAAGGGAATTAATACTTATAAAAGGGGTAAAAATATTAAACTTGCAACTTATTGTTCTAGATGTATTGATAATGAAATACTTATGTATTTAAGAAAGAATAAAAAAACAAAGACGGATATATCTTTTGAAGAATCGCTTAGTTTTGATAGTGATGGAAATGAACTACATTTAGAAGATATATTAGGTACTGATAGTGATATTGTAACTAAACCTTTAGAAGATGAATATGATAAAAAACTTTTAAAAAAAGAACTTAATAAATTAGAGGATCGTGATAGAGAAATTATGTATTTAAGATATGGACTTGGAGATAAAGAAGAACTTACTCAAAAAGAAGTTGCTAAAAAGCTTAATATTAGTCAATCTTATATATCAAGAATAGAGAAGAAAGTAATAAAAAAGTTAAAACAAGTTATAAAGATTTAACTTTTTTATTTTGCTATTTAAATTATGTGTTAAAATATGTACTAGGGGATGATAGTATGACATATACTTTTGTGGGAAATAAAGATTATATAGATGAGGAACTTGTTAAAATAAAGAAAGACTTTTCTTTGGAAAATATAGTTATATATAATTTAGAAGAGGACATGCCTAAAAGGATTATAGAAGATTTAAATACAGTTAGTTTGTTTGGATTGAAACTTGTTATTGTTTTTAATATAGAAAAACTTGAGGATGCTAGTTGTTTTGTTAAATATTTAGATAATCAAAGTGATAATACTTTAGTTTTAATATCTTATAAAGAACTTGATAAAAGAAAGAAGATTACAAAAGTTTTAAAAGAGAAGACTAAGTATCAGGAACTTTTTAATTATGATTTTTCTAAGTTTATTAAAGATAATTTAGATGATTATAAAATGTCTAATATGGCAATAAATGTTTTGATTAGTTATTGTGATAATAATTTGAAGAGGGTTTCAAATGAACTTGAAAAATTAAAAATATATAAAATTAATGAAAAGGAAATTACTATAGATGATGTTAAAAATTTGATTAAAAAGGGATATGATTCTACTATTTTTAATTTGATTGATGCGATTAATTTGAAAGATAAGGATAGAATATATAAGATTTATAAGGAACTTTTGGAGGAAAATGAAACAGAAGAAAAAATTCTTTATACTATTGCTAATCATTATAGATTGCTTCTTCAAATAAAGATTAAGTCTAAAGATAAAAGTGATAATGAGATAATTAGTGAATACAAGATGCATCCTTATAGACTTACTAAGTTAAAAGAGCAATGTGGTTTGGTTTCTTACGAGATGATTTTAAAGATACTTAAGAGTTTGAGTGAGGTTGATATTTCTTTTAAAAGTGGGAAAAAGAGTATTTCTACAGGAATGTGTCTATTTTTTGAAAATTTGTAAATTATATATTAAGTTTTAGTGGTTCGTGATATAATAATAGTAATTAATATAAAAGGAGTAGTGCTATGATAGAGAATATATCAATTTTTATTAATCAAGTAGTTGAAGTCATGGTTTCTTTTGGTCCTTTTGGAGGATTTATACTTGTTCTTTTAGAATCAATTTTGCCTCCGCTTCCTCTTGGGGTAATAGTGGGACTTAATATGCTTTCTTTTGGTAATATTTTTGGTTTTTTTCTTTCTTATTTTGCTACTTTAGCAGGATGTATGGGATCGTTTTATTTGTTTAGATATCTTTTTAAAGATAGATTTATACATTGGTTTTCTGAAAAGAATCAAAAAACTATAAAGAAATGGATGAAGAAGTTATCTGATATTGATTTTAATGTTTTGGTAGTTTTATTTGCACTTCCTGTTACTCCAGCATTTTTAGTTAATATAGCAGGAGGACTTAGTGATATTTCAGATAGAAAATATCTTATTGCAATGATGATAGGTAAACCTGCGATGCTACTTTTTTATGGATATATTGCAGTATCTTTTGTTGATAGTCTTAAAGATCCAATAAATTTTCTTAAAGTAGGGGTTTTAGTTTTAATAGCATATATAATTAGTAAAATAATAGAAAAGATAGTAAAGGTGGAGAAGTAAATGGAATATATTATAATAGGGCTTTTGGTTATTATTTTAATTTTAGTGGTAGTTAGTATTACTAAAAATATAAACGAGGCTAATATTACAGAAAGACTTGGAAAACTTGAACTTAATGTTACAAAAGAACTTGGTGATTTTAAAAATAGTTTAAATAAAGATTTTAATAGTTTATCAGAAAAGCAAGAACAAAGACTTATTATGATGAATGATAAAGTTAATGAAAGACTTGATCAGAATTTTGAGAAAACTAATAAGACATTTTCAAGTGTACTAGAAAGGTTATCTAAGATAGATGAAGCTCAGAAAAAGATTGATTCTTTATCTAGTGATATTGTTTCGCTTCAAGGAATTCTTACTGATAAAAAAACTAGGGGTATTTTTGGAGAGGTTAATTTAAAACATATTTTGTCTTCTGTTTTTGGAGAGAAAAATGATAGTATTTATAGACTTCAATATCCTCTTCCTAATGGAACAATTGTAGATTCTATTTTGTTTGCACCGGAGCCACTTGGTACTATTGCAATTGACTCTAAGTTTCCTCTTGAAAATTATAGAAATATGGTTGATAAGAATTTAAGTAGGGTAGAAAGAGAAAAGTATGAAAAATTATTTAAATCTGATGTAAAAAAACATATTGATGCAATAAGTACAAAATATATTATCCCGGGAGTTACTTCAGATCAAGCTATAATGTTTTTGCCTGCAGAAGCAATTTTTGCAGAAATTAATGCTTATCATACAGATTTGATTGATTATGCTTATAAAAGAAGAGTTTGGATTACTTCTCCGACAACATTAATTTCTACTCTTACAGTTATTCAAATGCTTCTTAAAAATATTGAAAGGGATAAATATACAAGTATAATTCACGAAGAACTTAATAAACTTGGAGTAGAGTTTGGAAGATATAAAGATAGATGGGATAAATTATCTAGAAGTATTGAAACCGTTAGTCGTGATGTAAATGATATTCATACAACAACTGAAAAAATTACTAAAAGATTTAATTCTATTAGTAAAGTTGAACTTGATAAAGAAAAAGCCAAAGAACTTGATCAATAAATTTTAAAAATCTATAATTGTAATTGACATTTGCTAAAAAAAAGCATAAACTAAATATGAAAAGCAAAGAAGAAGGACAAGATAAATAATTTAATTATTTAAGAGAGTTAGTGGTTGGTGAAAACTAATATAATTTGTTATTTGTTACTACCTTTTAGCTGTTCTAGAAATAGATTCCGGGTTGTTTCCGTTAAGAACATAATAAGTTATAAGGTAGGATGGTACCGCGTAAAGACGCTCCTTTAAAGGGGTGTCTTTTTTCATTAAAAAATCTCAGGAGGGTGTAGTATGACAAGAAAAAAAGATTTAAAATGTTATCCTAGTTTAACTTTAACAATAAGTAAATTTATGTCAACTTTTTATAATGTTAAGGAAAAGAACTTGAATAGTTTGTCACATGATGATTTAAATCAAATATTTCCAAATCTTATAAGAGTTAAAAGTAATTCTGTTGTTGAAGAAAACATAATAAGAGGAGATGTTATTTTAGTAATTGATTGTAATAATAATATAAGTGGGTATAGTAATCCTTATTTGGACAATTATGAAAAACACGAAGAAATTTGCAAAAATAATGATAAAGTACATTTTATATTTACTGTTGATGATGATATTGATGAACTTGAAAGTTTGTCAGAAGAAGATTTAAATAGTTTAAGTATCTATGAGCTTGAACAATTGTTAAAAACTGCTAAAAAACATCAGAAATTAAAAGAACAAAAACTTGTTCAAAAAGAACTTTATTTTGATAAAGAAAATCATAGTATGAAAAAAGAAAAACAAGAAAAAGCAAAAATTAGAGAGTTAAGAAAGGAAGAGTTATAATGATAAATATTAAAGAAGATGAAAAATTAAATATATTAAATCATAGTTGTGCTCATTTATTAGCCCAAGCAGTTAAACATTTATATCCAAATGCTAAATTTTGGGTAGGACCAGTTATTGAAAATGGTTTTTATTATGATATTGATCTTGGAGATGATGTAATAAAAGAAGAAGACTTACCAAAAATAGAAAAAGAAATGAAAAAACTTTCAAAAGATGGAAAAAGAATTTATCGTGAAGAGTTAACAAGAGAGGAAGCTTTAGAAAAGTTTAAAGATGATCCTTATAAAATTGATTTAATTAATAATATGGATGATAATACTGTTATTTCTTGTTATACTCAAGGTGATTTTACTGATCTTTGTCGTGGTCCTCATGTTGAATCAGTAAAACTTTTAAAACATTTTAAGCTTCTTAAAACTTCTGGAGCTTATTGGAAGGCTGATTCTAAAAATAAAATGCTTCAAAGAATTTATGGAATTTGTTTTGAAAATGAAGAAGATTTAACTAATTATCTAAACCTTTTAGAAGAAGCTAAGCAAAGAGATCATAGAAAACTTGGAAAAGAATTAGAGATTTTTATGTCAGATGATTTAGTAGGCAGAGGGCTTCCTATGTTTTTACCTAATGGTTATATTATTTGGCAAGAGTTAGAAAATTATATCAAAGAAAAAGAAAGAAATCTAGGATATTCTCATGTTATGACTCCTTGTGTTGGAAATGTTGAACTTTATAAAACTTCAGGTCATTGGGATCATTATAAAGAAAATATGTTTCCTGCTATGGAGATGGATGGTGAATCTTTTGTACTTAGACCTATGAATTGTCCACATCATATGATGATATATGCTAATAAACTACATTCTTATAAGGATTTACCAATTCGTATTGGAGAAATAGCTCATGACTTTCGTTATGAAGCAAGTGGTGCTGTTAAAGGTATAGAAAGAGGAAGACATTTTTGTCAAAATGATGCTCATTTATTTGTTACTCCAGAACAAATGAAAGATGAATTTAAGCAAGTAGTAGATTTAATTTTTGATGTATATAAAGATTTTAATATTACAGATTATAGATGCGTTCTTTCACTTCGTGATCCAGAAGATAAAGAAAAATATCATCAAGATGATGAAATGTGGGAAAAGGCTGAAAATGGTTTAAGAGAAGTGTTAAATGATTTAAATATTGAATATACAGAAGAAATAGGAGAAGCAGCTTTCTATGGTCCAAAACTTGATGTTAATGTAAAACCAGCGGTAGGGAATGAATACACATTATCTACTTGTCAATTAGATTTTTGTTTACCTGCTAAATTTGATTTAAAGTATGTCGATGCTGATGGAGTAAAGAAAACACCAGTTGTGCTTCATAGAGCGATACTTGGATCTTTAGATAGATTTATGGCTTATATTTTAGAAGAAACAAAAGGAGCTCTTCCACTTTGGCTTTCTCCAGTACAAGTAAATGTTATACCAGTAAATAATGAGTATCATTTAGAGTATTCCAAAAGAATAGTTGATAAACTAAAAGAAAATGGAATAAGAGTTAATTTAGATGATAGAGATGAAAAGCTTGGTTACAAAATGAGAGAAGCTCAGTTAAAGAAATATCCTTATAACCTAATTTTAGGTCAAAAAGAAGTAGATGATGAAAGTATTAGTTATCGTCATCATGGTAGTGATAAAACAATTACTTTAAAACAAAATGAATTTATAGATAAAATTAATAGTGAAATTAAAAATAAAGAAATAGTAGAGAATTAAGGGAGAAACAGAAACCGTTTCTTCTTTTATTTGTAAATTTTTGGATTTTATGATATAATAAGCCACAAAAAGAGGGGATAAAAATGAAAGAGGGGATAAAAATGAAAGTTAAAAATATATCTGAAAAAAAATTATCTTTTCTAGATAAATTAAAGTTACCTTCCGATATTTTAAATACTGAATCTGAAATATTTATTTTTGAAAGTAAAGATAAATGGGATAAGAATGAAAAAGTGTTTAAAAAACTTTATATTGATGAGGGAGAAGTGTTTGGTAATAAATTATATATTATAAATGAAGAAATAAACAAGAAAGAAGATATTGATATTGAAGAATTGATTATTCCAGAAGAACTTATTTCTATAAAAGGTAAAATATCTGGTTTTACTATGCCTTATATTGATAATATAAATTTAAAAACTATACTTGGTTCTTGTGAATTTACTGTTAAAGAAAAGATATCATATTTAAAACAAGTTGGAGAAATACTTGAAAAAATGAAAAAAGTTAGATTATATAAAAATGTACCTAATTTTTACTTAAATGATCTACATTCATCCAACTTTATTTTAAATAAAAATACAGATAGAATAAATGTTATTGACATGGATAGTGCTAGAATAGGTAATAGTTTGTCAGCGCCTTCTAAATATTTAAATAAAAAATCTTTTATTTCGGAAGTACCTAAATATAAAAAAATCAATAATAATATTGGAGGTTTTTACGAAGCAGATGAAAATACTGATTTGTACTGTTATACTTTAATGATTTTAGAATATTTATATGGCGATGGAATAGACAAATTATCAATAGGGGATTACTACATATATATGGAATATTTATCTAGTTTAGGAGCTTCAAAAGAAATACTTGATAAGTTTAGTTTGATATATTCTAATAAGGATAATGAAAATCCTTATGAATACTTAGATTTATTAGAAGAAATTTATGGTAAAACTTCAAAATATGCTTTTAAAAATGTACGAAAAAAAATGTTTTTTTAATAAAATCTTTACCAGAGTAAATTTATTATGTTAGAATATATTTATAATGAGGTGATTAAAGTGGCTAATAAGAAGTCAAAAGATATTAATAAAAAGATTCCAGTTAAAAATTATATAATACTTGGTACTATAATAATTATTACTTTACTCGTTAGCATGTATTTGTTTTCTTGGTATAGACAATATGCTGATAATAGAATTAGTAAGCCTATTATAACTGAAACTTTAAGAGAAGTTGAATATAATAACTTAAATACTGTGTTAAAAGAAAGAGATGTACTTATTATGTATATGTGTACTACTGATGAAGATATTTGTAGAAGTTTTGAGAAGAAGTTTGCAAGTTTTGTTAAAGATAATAATTTAACTGAAGAAATTGTTTATCTTAATTTAGGATATTCAAGTGATGAAAGTGGTTTACTTGATAAAGTTTATTCTAAGTATAAAAGTGATGATTTAGTAAAGAAAGTTTATTCTTATCCAACACTTCTTATATTTAATCAAGGAAAAATAGTAGATGTTTTAAGCTCAAGTGGTAAAAATAAAATTTCTATAAATCAAGTAGAAGATTTTCTAGAAAGTTATGAATTATGATAAATGTAGTGTTATTTGAACCTGAAATACCTCAAAATACTGGGAATATTATGCGAACTTGTGTTGCAACAGGAAGTAAGCTTCATCTTATTAAACCACTTGGTTTTTCTTTGGATGAGAAAAGTATTAAAAGAAGTGGCGCTAATTATATTGATAAGTTAGATTATAAAGTTTATGAAAACTATGAAGACTTTGAAAGTAAGAATCCCGGAGTTTATTATTATTTTACTAGGTATGGTAAAAAAACTCATAGTGATTTTGATTATAGTAATAAAGACGAGAACATTTATTTAGTTTTTGGAAAGGAATCTTCTGGTATTGATAAAAAAATACTAAAAAATAATCTTGATAAGTGTATGAGAATTCCAATGACTGGAGATGTTAGAAGTCTTAATTTATCTAATTGTGTTGCAATAGTGGTTTATGAAGTTTTAAGACAACAAAATTATAATGATTTACTTAGGTTTGAACCTTTTAAGGGAGAAAATTTTCTTGAAGAACTTGATATATAAAAATACATATTTTGGTTATATGTATTTTTTGTTATATTGAAAAGAAAAAGGTTTAATTTTTAACTATGTTAGTTTGTAATAGCTGTGTTTATTGTTATACTTATTCCTAGAGAAATTTGTATTAATCTAATACTTTTTATTTTACAAGATTTTTTTAATTAAAATAAAGACCTTTCGTTAGAAATTTGGTACAATATATATGAAAGAAAAATATAAGGAGGAAAATAATGCCAAAGAAGAAAAAATTCAAAATATTAAGTTTATTTGCTGGTGCTGGTGGATTAGATTTAGGGTTTGAAAAAGCAGGATTTGAAATAGTATATGCAAATGAATATGATAAATCAATTTGGGAAACTTATGAAAAGAATCATACCACACCATTAGATCATAGAGATATTAGAAAGATTGATTCAAGTGAATTACCAGATTGTGATGGTATAATTGGTGGTCCTCCTTGCCAAAGTTGGAGTGAGGCTGGTTCTTTAAAAGGAATAAATGATTCTAGAGGACAACTATTCTACGATTTCATAAGAATATTGAAAGACAAAAAGCCAAAATTTTTTGTAGCTGAAAATGTTTCAGGGATGCTTTCTAAAAGACACCAAGAAGCTGTTGATAATTTTATAAGATTGTTTGAGGAAGCTGGATATGAAATGCATATTCAATTGTTAAATGCAAACGATTATAATGTTCCACAAGATAGATTAAGGGTTTTTTATGTAGGATTTAGAAAAGATTTAAAAATTAATTTTAAGTTTCCTAAACCTTTTTGTCACAAGCCTACATTAAAAGATACTATATATGATTTAAAAGATTCTGCAATTCCGACTTTAGAAAAAAATAAAACTAATGGAGATAAATGCAAGATTCCGAATCATGAATATATGACTGGTTCATTTTCAACTATATATATGTCAAGAAATAGAGTTAGAAGTTGGGATGAACCATCATTTACTATTCAAGCTGGAGGAAGACATGCTCCAATACATCCACAAGCACCAAAAATGATTCAAGTTGATAAAAATAAAAGAATATTTGAACCTGGGAAAGAAGATTTATATAGGAGATTATCAGTTAGAGAATGTGCTAGAATTCAAACATTTCCAGATGATTTTATATTCTATTATAATGATGTGGCTACTGCATATAAAATGATTGGAAATGCAGTGCCAGTAAATCTTGCAAAAGCAGTTGCAGAACAAATTAAAGAAAGTTTGGAGGGTTTAGGTAATGAAGAGTAATATTTTAAAAGCAATGAATAATATAACTGTGTATGGTTCTAATGAGTTATTAAAATTTTATGTTGGCAATAATAGAGCTAATAATATGGGAGATGCTTTAGAAGTATTTGTTAAAGATATTTTTTGTAATTCATTTAGTTTTAATTATGAAGAAGCTTTAACTAAATATAGTGAAACATTCTCATATTTAGGAAATGCAAGTAATCCACCAGATATTATTATAAGAGGTGGAGATGCTATAGAAGTTAAAAAAATTGAGGGCTTTAGTTCACTTGCCCTAAATAGTTCACATCCAAAGCAAGTAATTCATAATGATTCAGTGATGATTACTAATGCTTGTAAACATTGTGAAGATGATATTGGAGGATGGACTGAAAAAGATTTAATATACTTTGTTGGAAATGTTAATAAAAACAAATTAAAATGCTTAACTATTGTTTACGGGGATTGCTATTCTGCAACCGATGAAATATATTCAAGAATTAAGAGTAAGATAAAAACTGGTGTTGAAGAAATAAATGATATCGAATTTATTCATACTAATGAAATAGGAAAGTTAAAAAAAGTTGATCCACTTGGAATAACTGATTTGAGAATTAGAGGGATGTGGCATATTGAAAATCCAAAGAAAGTTTTTAATTATGCTATAGATAAGTATTATGATGAAAATAATGAAATGAATGTATTTCTAATAATGAAAAAGAAAAAATATAATTCTTTTGATAAAGAAGATAGAGATTTAATTGAAAATAATCCATTTTTAATAGTAGAAGATATTAAAATCAAAAATCCTGATAACCCAGCAAATTTAATGGATGCAAAGTTGATATTCTATTATATAAGAAGATAATTTTGAAAAAATACATATTGAGTATGTAAATAATTTTGTGTAAATAAAAAATCTTTCCATGATAAAATATAAGA